>JAQGKN010000219.1 GCA_028290085.1 Hyphomicrobiales bacterium | reverse complement strand
CTGGGGACTCCGGCAATGCACCCGGCGCGCGGTTTGCCGCGCGCCTCGAAGCGTCGCTGCTCGGCTATTTCGGCAAGGCGCATGCCTGGCCGCGCAACTGGACAGACGCTGGGCCGTTCCAGAACTGCTACTGGTTCCGCAACCCCAACTACCCAGCTGAATCCATTATCCGCTACGACGGGCGCGTGGAACGCGATTTCATCCCCGAAAAGGTGGATCGCATTCGCGAGCTGAAGCAAGGCTTCCTGTCGCTGCCTGAAGCCACCGCGCATTTCCGCGATCCGGCGCGTGCCTTCGACGAAGCTTTGCGTCTGAACGACGGCGGCATCGCCTATTTGGCCGAAGGTCTCGCGGAGGTTTGTAAACCCGACCTGAAATTCGGGCAGGTCAGTGAACGTCTCACCGATTTGCGCCACGAGGTTCGTGGGTTGATCGCCAAGTTCTACATGGATCTCGATGTCGAGGAACGGCTGAAATTACGCCGTGCCGCTGCTAACAGAGTATTCGACGATCTGGAAAGCGTCGTAGCCAGCAACAGCTTCGGGTCGTTCCTCAGCGAATTTCTGATCGACGAAACCGATCTGACCGACGTTGTTTATGCAACGCTCCGCGGCCGAACATCGTCCCGCCCGGTTGCTGCGACCGAGCCTCAGCCCGTTCAGGTGCCAGCCGCACCTATCGGCTCCGGCCGTTTTCTTCGTCCGGGTGCCGCGCGTCCTGCGATGACAGCGGAAGTGTCTGGAGAGCTCGCTTCCGCCTCCTCGACGCCCGTGCCGCAAGGGCTGGAGCGCGAGCGCCTCATTGCGCGTGCGTGCCTCGATGCCTGGATCAGCAAGTTGATGCGGCTGGCTGAAAGCCCCAGTTTCCAGAACCGCTATGAATTGACAGCGGACTCTATGCGCCAGATCGTGGACGAGAAGCTGACGCTCATCCGTCGTATCGATCTCGAAACGACATTGGCCGGCGCGTTGAAGCAGATCCTGCTGGTCGAGACTGCGGAATCCTCGAGCCCCAAGGCAGCTCTCGTTGCAAGCAAACACATCAATCGCATTGTCGGGGATCTCGGCTTTGGCCAACTCCCGCCCCCCCAACGGCCTGAAATCGATGCTGGCGACTACACCCGCCGCGCCTTCGCAGACAGGCCCGTGGTCAACGACGCGCGTGGGATCGGTGTAAGCGCCCGTGATTTCGCTGCCGACTATGCAACGGACTGGTTCTTCGGCTTCCTTCGCGTCGTCGAGGAAAACGTTCAGAATCCACACGACCTGAAGGTCGATTTGCGCATGAACGCGCAGCTTAAAACAATTCTGGATTCGTTAAGCAGATAGTGCCGAGCTTGTTTTAATCGGAGAGTACGAGCGGACTACGACGATCTGCCTGGAAAATCGTGAGGTGTGTCTCGTGTACACACCTCACGCACAAAACGTGTCACTTCTGGTTCATGATGCTGTTCATCGTTTCGTCGTCGAGGCTTCCACCGGGTATCGAAGTCGGCTGTGTGCTTGTGACCGTCGCTTGCACCCTTGCAACCTCGCCGCTCACCACCTGGATAGGTATGTTTGTTGGAGCCGACGTGCTGCTGCGGATCATTACGGTATCCGACCCAGAGGAGTCGCTCGTCGCGCGGTAGTAAACCTCCTTAACCGGGTATGCGGTCGCCCCGCACACGTCGGCTGTTCCATCTCTCACGGTCGTAAATCCGGTTCTTGCGAACACCGATATTTCAGACGGCGAGCCATTGCAGTTCCAGACTCGCCAGACTGATCTCTCCTCGTTTTGTGCGATCGTTACCATCTGCTGCGGCTGCCGCGTCGAGTTGTGGATGGCAGAGTCGAGCGTGATATTATCCGTAAAAATTACGCGCCCTCGATCCGTATAGACGACTGTGTCCGTGGGCATTCCGTTGCGTGCCGGAGCGTATTCGAATTCCACCACCGGAAAATCCGGGTTGCCGCAAACAAACCGGGTGGAGGGTCTCGGTCGGACAAAGCCATTTTGCGCTTTGGCCTGGGTATTCACCGGCCGACGATTGCAATTGTAAAAAGAGCGGAGGGTGCCAGGATCGTCGCGCGAGAGCGTCAGGTAAGTGACGTTCGTCGGCGCAGGCGTCTTGGGGCGTGCTACCGCCTGTCGAACTGCACGCCGCCGTTGGACATAGTGATGTGGCTGGTTGGCAGCATGTGCAGCGGCCGCACCAAGGAGCAAACCACCAATGATTCCAGCGGCAATAGCGCCCCCGTTGCCCGCGTAGGCTTTGACTGGCTGCGCCACGATAAGAGTTGCGACAGTCACATAAACAAGTGCTTTCTTCACTAGTCCCCCCTTTTTCTTTCGTAGCCCCAAAGTTAAGGTAGCCGACGGTTTTGCGGAGAGCAATGATGATGCGTCGTTACTTTTAGATGATGCATCAATTGGTAATATGCGGTGTCATCGCAACAACAGAGCTAGGTGGGCAATGGGGCTGGGCGTGCGATATATTCTCCTGCTGGCGAGCTGCTTGTCCGCCAATGAGGCGTCGGCTGCGAAAATCGCAATTTATCCTCTGAACCAGGATGGTCGCGCAGTCGTGAGTGTCGACGGCGAAATGGAATTTGAGGACGCCGAACAGTTCCGGCAAAAGACGGCCGCTCTCAATGAGGCAATAATTGCATTCGACAGCCCCGGGGGAAGCGCAATTGCCGGAATCGAGATCGGGACCACGATCCGGATGAAAGGCTTCAAGACTTGGGTCTCCGACGGATCGGTGTGTGCCTCAGCCTGCGCACTTGCGTGGCTCGGTGGGAGTAAGCGTCTGGTTGGCACCAGTGCGAAAGTCGGTTTTCACGCCGTTTTTAACAAGGACACGGGAGCCGAAACCGGAACGGGAAACGCACTCGTTGGAGCCTATATGGCGCGGATTGGTTTACCGGATCGAGCGATCTTCTACATCACCCAGGCTTCTCCCAAATCAATGACATGGCTCAATTTTGAGGATGCAGAGGCGTATGGGATCCCGGTCGAAAACTTCTCGCCCCCAAGCAAGTCAGCCAAGGATCCTGAGCCGCGTCGTCAGGCTTCCGCTGCGAGCCCGTCGACATTGAGCGTCGACGATTACGCGGAAGCTCGACGTCTCGCGAACAATTTCGAGAAGCGATACAAGGACGCTGGCATGGTCGGGTTAAATGGAAGCATCGATGCCTGCTACGATCGGCTGGCGCTGATCCGGACCGAGGCTCTCTTGCGCTACTGCCTGATGCTCGACGCGCTCGCTCTCCGGATCGACAGTGCCGCTGACAGCGCGATAACAAAACAGAAGCGCAAGGAAGGCGCGGAGGCTGTAATGCGGCGACATAAGCAGGGGCTGACTACGATGGCGTGGACCTTCAACGCCGCGCGTTTCGATCACTGGATGGCGATTACCAACGCCGCCGAGACGATGCTGGCGGAGCTTTCGAAGGCCCGATAAACGTAGTTCGAGAACGACGCCCGAAAACCCAAATCGTAGCCGAATCGAAGTCTTTTTTGGGGCGCTATGTTAATTTCATTCGCGATGACGACGGCTCGGCCTTTCACAATCTGAGCAGGTCACCGCTGCCCGTTCCCTGTTTGGCCTGAACACGCACTAAGAAGCATTGCAAGTGAATAACGTGAATTTCAGAACTACGCTTTCAAAGGCAAACCTCACGAAGGTCCGCTTTGGGTCAGAACCAGCCATTAACGAGGCATGAGAATCTCGTAGGTTGGAGTTCCTCCGCACCCCCTGGCTCCACTTCGCTTGATAGTTCTCTGCTGCAAGAAGCGCGGAGAAGGTGCCGACATTTCCGAGGCTTGGAAACGCAAGCATATCGGAAGTTCGAAACCCTCTTGCTCCGCCAGACACTTTTATCTTTGAAAACAGTTACTTACAGCGTCTTTAGGGCTGCTGCCAACGTCCCGAAATGACGGCAGTTTGTGACGTGTTTGGTATCTAATCCGTCTCTGTCCACGTCACTTACGCCCGCGAACTTTCGCTCCAAAGGCGATGGGGTCGCTGGCGACAAAGGGGAGCAGTACGGATAGAAAATCGCATCGAAACGTCCGATTTGCGCCCAGCAGCTGACAGGCGAACCGCTGCCAAATACTCACTGTCTTCCAACCCAACTCCCCACCCATCAAATGCCCAGCGTTTTCAACTGCGGTTCGGGATATCGCGTGCCGGCCGCCACGCCTTTTGGGAAGGCGCGTTCCAGTTCGGCGATTTCGTCCGGGGTCAGTTTTATGCTGACGGCCGCGATGTTCTCTTCGAGATACGTGCGGCGTTTCGTGCCCGGAATTGGCACGATGGTTTCGCCGCGCGACAGCACCCAGGCTAGCGCGACCTGGCCGATCTTGCAGCCCTTTGCGGTGGCGATGCGCTCGATGGCGGCGATCAGGCGTAGATTGCCGTCAAAATTTTCACCCTGAAAACGCGGATGCGCGTGTCGCCTATCGGAGGGGATCAGATCGTTGCGGCTCTTGAACGCGCCTGTCAGAAAACCGCGGCCGAGCGGACTGTAGGGGACGAAGCCGATGCCGAGTTCGCGCACAAGCGGAAGGACTTCCTCCTCGACGTCGCGCGACCACAGCGAATATTCGATCTGGACCGCCGAGACTGGAAAGGCGGCGTGCGCCCGGCGGATCGTCGCCGGACCGGCCTCGCACAGGCCGATGAACCGCACCTTGCCTTGCTCGACGAGGCGTCCCATGGCGCCGACCGTGTCCTCGATCGGCACGGCCGGATCGACGCGGTGCTGGTAGTAGAGGTCGATTACGTCCGTGCCGAGCCGCTTGAGACTGGCCTCGCACGCCTGCGGAATGTATTCGGGGCGCCCGTTCGCCATGCCGCGCTCGCCATTGGGGCCGCGCATATTGCCGAACTTCGTTGCGATGAGAACGCTTCGCCGTCTGCCGCGGACTCCGGCACCGAGAAGCTGCTCGTTGTGTCCCGCGCCATAGGCGTCCGACGTGTCGAAGAGCGTGACGCCGAGGTCGATGGCTCGATAGATCGTCGCCGTCGATTCCTGGTCGTCAGGCACACCATAATCCGAACTCATGCCGGAACAGCCGAGGCCGATGGCGGAAACAACAAGGCCCTGCGTGCCGAGGCTGCGTTTTTCCATGTGCGCGTCCTTATTTGACGAGTTCAAATCCGCCGCTTTCGGCCAGGTCGATGATGATGCGCGTCGTGGTCAGGTAGTGGTCCGAGAGCATCGACGTCGCTGTCGGGGCGTCGCGCCCGACTGCGGCGGCGGCGATCTTCTCATGTTCCTTGTCGACGTTGCGGGCCGGCATGCGCATCGAGAGATAGCGATATCGGTCGGCCTGCTGATAGAGCCGGCCGCAGATTTCCAGCAGCCGCGGCGATCCACATCCGTTGACCAGATTGATGTGAAACGCCTGGTGCAGGGCTATCCACGATTGGCTGGGGTGCGAACAGGCCTCCTGCGAGAAAGGCTCGCGGCAGAGCCGATGGCACGATCCGACGACGGCGGATTCCCAGTCGGCGTCGCCCTTGGCGATCGCCATGCGCAACGCCGTGCATTCGATCTCGACGCGCGTTTGCGTGAGATCGACGAGATCGGACCGTGAGACCGGCGCGATGCGAAACCCGCGCTGGTCTTCTATCGTCACCAGACCCTCGGCGGCGAGACGCGAGAGCGCCTCCCGCACGGTTGTGAGCGCGCAGCCGTAAAGATCGCCGATCTCGGCAGCCCTGATCTTGGCGCCAGGCGCGAGATGGCCGGAAATGATGTTCTCGCGCACGGCCTTGCAGATGGACGATGTCAGGCTGGCCGCTGGCTTTAACTGCGCTGCTCGCAAGATAGTCTCCTAGGGGTATTCTCGACTTTGTGATCAAGCTTATGAATTGTAAAGCGAAAATCGATATTTGTGTTTGACGGTCGGGAAATCTCGTGGGAGGCTTGTCGCACAAAAAAACGCCTCGGGAGGACCGCCATTGAGTGGCTTGGACCCTGCTAGCACACGTGCGTCCAGGCACGCGGTTGCGCCTGGAGTGGCCCTCGCGGCGCCCGCAAATGTCGCGGCGCGAAGCGTTCGACCCTGGTTTTCGAGATTGCGTATGCCGCGTCTCGAAGAAGCGGTGATGGTGGTCGCAGTCCTGCTGCTGCTGATCCTCGTGGTCTTCCCACTCATGACGCTGCTGATCAGCAGCTTTCGCAACGATGACGGCTTCAGTTTCTCGAATTTCGCCGATGCCCTGACGGAGCGTCTTTACCTTCAGGCCCTGCTGAACTCGCTGACGCTTGGCGCATGGACGGCTTTCTTCAGCGTCCTGATCGGCGTGCCCCTCGCCTGGGCCGTGAGTCGGACGAATGTTCCGGGCAAGCGCATGATCAGGGTGACCGCGACTCTGGCCTATCTCTCGCCGCCGTTCCTCGTCGCCATCGCCTTCGTCAATCTGTTCAGCCCCAACGCCGGGCTGGTGAATGCGTTCATGCGCGATGTCGCGGGCTTGCCATGGCTGACATTCAACGTCTTCTCGATGCAGGGCCTCGTGCTCGTGACCGTCCTGCACACCTTTCCTTTCGTCTATCTTCTCGCATCGACGGCGCTGCAATCCGTCGACGCGTCCTATGAAGAGGCCGCACAGATTCTCGGTTGCGGGAAATTCCGGACGGCGCTTTCGATCACCGGACCGCTGGTGGCACCAGCGATCCTGTCAGGGACGCTGCTCGCCTTCGTGAACGCCATCGCGCTTTTCGGCTCGCAGGCGATCATCGGTCTGCCGGGTCGCATCGTAACGCTGCCGACGCGCATCTACGCCTTGTTCGATTATCCGCCGCAATATGGACTGGCGTCGGCCTTGTCGCTGCTATTCATCGTCATCACAGTCGTGGCGCTTTATCTGCAAAGAAGTTTTCTCGCCAAGCGCTCCTACATCACGCTCGGCGGGAAGGGCTCGCGCCCGCAACTCGTGGATCTCGGGCCCGCGCGCTGGGCCGTCTTCGGATTTTGCGTACTGGTTTTCATCATTGCGATCCTGCTGCCCTACCTGACGCTTCTGGCGGTTTCCCTGTCGAAATCATGGGGTCTCGACTTTTGGAAAGGCCTCACGCTCGCCAACTACAGGTTCATCCTGTTCGAGTACGATCCGACGCAACGCGCAATCGGCAACAGCCTGTTGCTGGCGGCGATCTCCGCAACTGTCGCGGTCATCCTGGGAGCGCTGGTCAGCTGGATCGATATCCGGACAAAGGCGCCGGGCCGCAAGATACTCGACTACATTGCGTTGGTGCCACTTGGTCTGCCGGGCATTGTCATGGCCGTGGCCCTCATCCAGTTCTGGCTGGCGATGCCGGTCGCGCTCTATGGCACGCTCGCAATTCTGATGCTCGCCTATGTCGGCCGCTACATTCCGCTCGGCGTGCGGGCGGCGAACACGGCGCTTCGGCAGATTGATCCCTCGCTCGAAGAAAGCGCGCATATTCTCGGCGCACGCTGGTGGACGACCATGCGGGAGATCACGCTGCCGCTGATGCGGCCCGGTCTTTTCGCGGGCTGGCTACTCGTCTTCGTGCCCGTCGTGCAGGAGCTCAGCGCGTCGATCCTTCTCTTCAGCTCGTCGACCATTACGCTCGCCGTGGCGGTCTATAATCTCTACGAAACCGGCTATTCGGAACCGGTCGCTGCGCTCTCGATCCTCAACATGATCATCATCGGCATCGCCATCTGGCTCGCGAATAAGGCGGGCGGCCAGTCGATGACCGAAGGACGCAGCGGGCTCTCGTCCGGCAACAGAGGTGGAGCGGTCTGAAATGGCGGGAATCGTCCTACGCAATGTTTCGAAAACATACCCCTCGCGCGACACGGACATGGCCGCCGTCAGCGGCCTCGACCTCGACATTCACGACAACCAGTTCGTGACGCTGCTTGGGCCGTCGGGTTGCGGCAAAACCACCACGCTGCGCCTGATCGCCGGCTATCTAACGCCCGACACGGGAACGATTTCCGTCAACGGCAAAGTGGTGTCGTCGTCCGATGGCGTGATCCCGCCCGAAGACCGCTGCATGGGGATGGTGTTCCAGAATTACGCCGTCTGGCCGCACAAGACGGTCTATGAGAACGTCGTTTTCGGCCTGAAGCTGCGAAAGGTCCCGGCGGACGAGGCGCGCAAGCGCGTCGATCATGCGCTCGATCTCGTCAATCTGACCGGGCTTAAAAAGCGCTATCCGAGCGAATTGAGCGGCGGCCAGCAGCAACGTGTCGCCCTGGCGCGCAGCCTCATCGTCGAGCCGAGCATTCTTCTGCTCGACGAGCCGCTCTCGAACCTGGACGCCAAATTGCGCGAGCGCATGCGCACGGAATTAAAGCAGCTGCAGCGCCGCACCGGCATCACTTTCATCTACGTCACTCACGACCAGGCCGAAGCGCTGGCCTTGTCAGACCAGATCGCCGTCATTCACGGCGGACGATTGCAGCAATACGGCACGCCGCGCGAAGTTTACGGAAGGCCCGCAAATCGCGTCGTGGCGGATTTCATGGGCCTGGTGAACCTTGTGCACGGACGTGTTCTCGGCGTCGTCGGCGGGCGGGCGACGGTTTCGCTCCTGAACGATACGCGTCTCGATCTGCCTGCGCCGCAGGGAAGCGCCGCCGGCGATCCGATCGAGATTGCGATCCGGCCGGAGAACATCAACCTGCAGAAGCCTGTCCCCGGTTCAAGTGTCCTCGCGATGGTGAGCGAACGCATCTTCCTCGGCAATCTCACGGAATATTGCGCGACGCTGGCATCCGGCGAAGTTTTGCGCGTGCAGACGCACCCGCAGGAAATTTTCAACGTGGGCGATCAGGTCGCCGTCAACGTCGACGCATCACAGTGCACGATCTTCCAGCGCACTTGAAGTTTGATTGCAGCCCCGAAACAGGAGCAAAGCAGATGGAAAAGACGACATTGCGTCCGCCGGTCGAAGGCCAGGAGCACTGGACCAAAAAGGGGTCGGACGTCCGAATCTTCCTGTGGGAGAAGCGCGCGCCACAATCGGTCGCGAAGCTCGGCACGATTCTCTTCGTGCACGGCTCTTCCATGGCATCGCAGCCGACGTTCGATCTTCAAGTGCCGGGCCGGGACGACTCGTCGATCATGGACCATTTCGCGCGGGTTGGTTTCGACACCTGGTGCGCGGACATGGAGGGTTATGGACGCTCGTCGAAGCACCGCGACATAACCAGCAACATCAAGGACGGCGCCGACGATCTGTCCGTCGCCACCGATTACATGCAAAAAGTGCGCAATACGGGACCGCTGTTCGTCTACGGCATTTCGTCGGGCGCGTTGCGCGCGGCGGCGTTCGCGGAACGCCATCCGGAGCGCATTCGGCGCCTTGCGCTCGACGCGTTCGTATGGACAGGCAAAGGCAGCCCGACGCTCGAGCAGCGCCGCAAGCGCTTGCCGGAATACGCCGCGATGAACCGCCGACCCATCGACCGTCCCTTCGTGCGCTCGATCTTCGAACGCGATCACCCAGGCACAGCCGACGACGCCACGATCGAGGCTTTCGCCGACGCCATTCTCGCGCTCGACGATTCCGTCCCAACCGGCACCTACGTCGACATGTGCGCGCATCTGCCTCTGGTCGACCCGCGGAAGATCACGGCGCCGACCATCATCATGCGCGGCGAGTTCGACGGCATCGCGGGCGTTCAGGACTTGATGGACTTCTTCGCGCTGCTGCCGAACCCAGACAAGCAGTTCGCGGTCATGCCCGGCATCGCGCACGCCTCGATCCAGCAGAAGAACTATCGGCTCGTGTACCACATCCTGCAGTCGTTCTTCACGCAACCGGAGCCCGTCTACACAGCCTGAAGAAGGCTGAAGAAGGCTGAAGAAGAGGCGCCGGACAAGAGACGCCTGAGCGCGTCAAGCACCAGGGAGGACGACAATGGTCTCGATCGATCGCCGGACACTGCTTCTCGCAGCAGCTTTGACCTCTGCAGGCATCGCTCCGCTCGCCGCGCAAGGCGCCGACATGGAGGCTGCGAAGAAGGAAGGGAAAGTTATCTGGTACACCTCTACGCCAATCGAGACCGCGCAGCGCCTGTCGAACAAGTTCCAGGAGGTATCGGGCATCAAGGTCGAGTTATTCCGCTCCGGCGGATCGGCGATCCTTCGCCGTTTCCAGCAGGAGGGACAGGCGGGACGCGTTCTTGTCGATGTTATCACGCATTCCGACCCCGCGGCGGCCAACGCCATGGCGAAGAAAGGCCTGTTCCTGCCGTTCAAGCCGTCGCATTGGGAGAAGGTGCCCGACGAGGCAAAAGATCCCGACGGCAATTGGGTCGCGCAGCGCCTCAATCTCATGACCATCTATCTGCGGACCGACAAAGTCGCCGCGGCGGACAGGCCGAAGGCGTGGTCCGATCTTGTCGATCCAAAATACAAGGGCGCCATGGTGACCACCGATCCGTCCTTCGCCTCGCTTCAGGTCGCGGTGGTCGGGATGCTCGCGAAGCGGCTCGGCTGGGAATATCTTGAAAAGCTTCGGAAGAACGACATCATGGTTGTGCAGGGCAATCAGCAGGTCTCGGAAATGCTCAAGCGCGGCGAGCGCACGATAGCGGTCGGCGCATCGGACAATTACGCATTCGACGACAAGAAAGCTGGCTTGGCCGTGGAGACGGTCTATCCAACGGACGGCACCTTCGTCGTGCCGTCGCCGACATCGGTGGTGAAGAACTCGCCGAACCCGAACGCCGCAAAGGCCTTTGCCGAATTTATGCTCAGCGATACGGCCCAGAGGATGTTCCCGGAGGACGGAAATTTCGCAGCCCGTACGGATATGCCTGCGCCCGAGGGCAATCCGTCGCTAGCGAAAATCAGCATCATGGGGATCGACAACGAGTACATCGAAAAAGAGAACGCGCGGATCAAGAAGCGTTTCAACGAAATCATGCAATGAGCCTCGACCTTCTCGCCACACAGACATGAGTGGATTCACATGAAGACTCGCAAACTCGGCAGCTTGAACGTCTCCGCCATCGGCCTTGGCTGCATGACCATGACGCAGATCTATGGCGAGCCGAATGAAGCCGAAGCGATCGCCACCATCCACCGAGCCCTCGAACTCGGCGTGACTCTGATCGATACGGCCGACGCCTATAATGCCGGAGCCAATGAGGAACTTGTCGGCCGAGCGCTGAAAGGCCGGCGCGACAAGGCCATCCTTTCCACGAAGTTCGGCAACATTCGCCTGCCGGGCGGCGGCAACGCCGTCGACGGCCGGCCGGAATATGTGCAGCAGGCATGCGAGGCGAGCCTCGCGCGCCTGGGGATCGACACGATCGATCTCTATTTCGTGCACCGGATCGACGGCGACGAGCCGATCGAGGACACGGTCGGGGCCATGTCGAAACTTGTCGATCAGGGCAAGGTGCGCCACATCGGCCTGTCCGAAGCGGGACCGGCCACCATCCGCCGGGCGCACAAAGTGCATCCGCTCACAGCGGTTCAGACCGAATATTCGCTGTGGAGCCGCGATCCCGAAGCGGAACTGCTGCCGCTCTGCGAGGAACTCGGCGTCGGCTACATCGCCTATTCGCCGATGGGCCGCGGCTTCCTGACCGGCGCGATCGAGAGCGTCGATTCTCTTGGCGAGAAGGACAGGCGGCGCGAGCATCCGCGCTTCAAGCAGGAAAACATCGCGAAGAACACAGCGCTGGTCGCAATGCTGAAGCGCCTCGCCGGGCAGGAAAATTGCACGCCGGCGCAGCTGGCGATCGCCTGGCTGCTGAGCCGGAGGGATTTTGTCGTGCCGATACCCGGAACCAAGCAGCGTCGCTGGCTGGAAGAAAATATCCACGCCGTGGATATGTCGCTCGCGCCGGGAGCGCTATCTGCGCTGGACGAGGCTTTCCGCCCGGGAGTGACAGCAGGAACGCGTTATCCCGAAGGCCAATTGAAACGCCTTGGCATCTGAATGCGCATTGCCGTCGCCCGGAAGAGTTAGAAGGATATTGAGATGAAACTTTGTCGTGTAGGACCGCCCGGCCAGGAAAAGCCCGCCATCGTCGATCAGGAGGGGCGCCTCCGCGATCTCTCCGGCGTGGTGACCGACATCGACAGCTCGATCGTCACCCGCGAGCGCCTTGCCGCGCTGGCCGCGACCCCGCTGGAGTCGTTGCCGCTCGTCTCGGGCCAGCCGCGTTACGGCGTTCCTGTCGCGAGCCCGTCTAAATTCATCTGCATCGGGCTGAACTACACCGAGCACGCGGCCGAAGGGAATTTTCCGCTGCCGAGTGAGCCGATCATTTTCCTGAAAGCGAATTCGGCGATCGTCGGTCCTGACGACGACATCATGCAGCCGATCGGCTCGACGAAACTCGACTGGGAAATCGAACTGGGCGTCGTGATCGGCGAAAAAGCGCGCAACGTTTCCAAGGAGGCGGCGCTCGATTACGTCGCCGGCTATTGCATCGTCAACGACGTGTCCGAGCGCGCATTCCAGATGCAGAGCTCGCAATGGGACAAGGGCAAGGGGTGCGACACCTTCGGCCCCACCGGTCCCTGGCTCGTCACCACAGACGAAATTCCCGATCCGCAGGCGCTGGGAATGAAGCTCAGCGTTAACGGCAAATCGATGCAAAACGGCGTCACGAAGACGATGATCTTCGACGTGAGGACGATCATTTCCTACGCCAGCCGCTACATGACGCTGATGCCCGGCGACATCATTGCAACCGGCACGCCGTCCGGCGTGGGCCTCGGCAAGAAGCCCGAGCCGATCTGGCTCCAGCCGGGCGACGTGGTCGAGCTCAGCATCGACGGTCTTGGGAAGCAGCGGCAGAAAGTCGTGCCATATCGCTGAAGACCGGGGCAGGGCGGAAAGGGAGGCGCCGCTTCCGCCTCCTTTTTTCATCCTTGCAAGACAGGGGCGGCGCGCTCGCCTCGCGAAGACCGAGGCTAGTGTTTTTCGACAAACACCGGCTCAGGGCGCGCGAAGAAGCTCAACGCGGCGGAGTAGAATCGCAGATAGTTCTTCGCCGTTCCGGCAGTGTGCGCGACGCCGGGGAGGAAGATGAATTCCTTGTCTGGGTTGGGCAGGAGGCGGAAGAATTCGAGAACATCCTCGTCGGTGGCGATGCCGTCATACTGGCCGCGCAAGATGGCGGTCGGCGCCGTGATCTTGAGCGGATCGACGAGCGGAAGATTTTCGCACATGTCGATATACGTCCCGTTCGGAACCGAATCTTCAAGCGCGAGGATTGACTCGATGAACGGCATCTTGCGCGTCTCCATCGTGGTCTCCGAATGATCGCGCGTCATGGTGGACATCAGAAACTCGCGGCTGAGCGGGCGCCGGACGGATGATTTCCATTCCTTCATTTTCTCGGCGCGCTTGCGCAAGGTGGGACTGCCGGCGCCCGTGTACACGAACGCCTCGAGGCCGAGCCGTTTGACGCGTTCGGGATGGCGCTGCGCGAACAAGGCTGCGCGCAGGGCGCCCGATGAATAGCCGAGCAGCATGATCCGTTCGGCGCCGCCTTGCGACCTGATGTAATTCGAAACCGCCAGCGTGTCGGTAACCGACTGTTCGACGGTCGCCAGAAAGTCGTCCGGCTTGTCGGAGCGCCCGTAACCAGTGAAATCGAAGCGCCAGACATTGAAGCCGCGGCACGCGAACCAGTCCATGATCGAGGCGTCCGGATCGCCGGCAATTTCGAGATCGAACCCTTGCGAGCCCATCGAGGACCCATGCAGGAACACAACTGTCCCGAGCGCAGGCGTCGTGACGGACCGTTTCTCGCTCAGAAAGATCTTGCGTCCTTCCGAAGTGGTCCAGTGCTCATAGGCAGGTTGCCGCGTGGTGGTGACATCGTGCGCCATGGCGCGTTCCCCATTTATCTTATATGAGAGCATCATAGGGCTTTTTCGCCGTTCCGGAAGCCGATGAACGCTTCACGCGCGTGGCCCGGACTGCAGTCTTTCCTGAGCCAGGGCCTATTTTAGGGAGCGTTGGCTGGGGGATCTGGATTTCTAACCACATTCCCCGCAACTCGGACTCGGGGCTTGTGCGCGTACATGCTCACAATACGACTGTGGCCCATGTTGTGGCCCAGCGTCAAAATCGTCAGGGAACGACAATGCGACGATCCAGAAAATCCTGCTCGCCATCCTATTCGCCAGGCCAGCTATAGTCGCCATGACACTCGGCGTGTGGCTTCAGGATCGCGATCGACGGGTGCAATCGATGATCGTTGAGCTCGTCGGCCCTTCCGCCTGTGGAGGTGGATGCCGTGGAGTAGGGCCGCAAAAAGACCGACCGCGCACCTTGGGGTCCCTTGCTATTGGAGAGTAGGCCGGAAGCGAAGGCAGTTGCACTCGCCCGGTGCTGGGGTCCGCTCCGCGCCAGAAGCGGACATTCGCTTTCAGTTTTGCTTCCACGGTCTGCCCGGACGTCCGCCGGGTTGATCTCCGTCAAAGATTGAGTTCGGCCAGTGTGTAGCATCTCACAAGCTGCCCGTCCGGGGTGCGTCGTGACGGACAGGGGAGACTCCATGCTGGATCTCGCGTCGATCGAAGCAGGCAATGAGACTAGAAAGGGTCCGCAATGCAAATCTTTCGGGATCCGCTGCTTCATTTCGCCGTTGCCAGCGCCGTCCCCTTTGGGGGATATCGCGTCTGGACGGACACTCGGCCAAGTGCCCCCGCTGTCGCTCCTGTACGATAACGGTTTTCCCTGATGTCGACTGCTGGCCGGCGCCTGTGACAGCCGGCCAGTGCGCGACCCACTATTCCAGGGGCTCGACCTTGACGATCGACGCGCCGTGATTGCTGCCTACCCACAGCACGCCCGGCTTCTTCGAATCATCGACGAAGACGCGACGGATATTCGTGGGCCGCGGCAGCGGATATTCGACATACTGCCCCGAGGCGATGTCGAGACGCGACACGCGATCCGTCAGCATTGATCCTGTCCAGGCCTCACCATTCCCGCCTGCCATGGCGTCATATGGCGCGCTCCACGCCGTCGGCAGCTTCCATTCGGTGATGCGCTCGGTCTTCGGATCGAGCATGCCGATGGCGTTGCCCTGATATTCCGCGAACCAGAGCCGCCCTTCGGCATCCACACGCCCGCGGCGGGGCCGCGAATTCAACGTCGGCGTCGCATAGACCTTCAGCTCCTTGGTCTTGCCGTCGATGCGCCCGATGTTGCCGGCCGAATAGTTGAGCAGGTAGAGATTGTTCAGGGCATCCGAGTGGATGCCGTAGGAGCCGAAGCGCTTGCGCGTCGAGGGATCGATCGTCTGGCCGAAGTTCTCGATTTTGTCGGTCGTTAGATCGAGCCGATAGATATTGTTGCCGTCGGAATTCTTGATCCAGACCTTGTTATCGACATGGGTGCCCGTGACGGCGAGATGGCCGAGCTGCCCGGCGTCGGAATCGAGCTCCTTGGGAATTGTCCAGAACTTGAAGCTGCCTGACGTCCGATCGAACTTGGCGATCGCGCCCTGATACATCACGCCGACCCAGATATTGTCATTGGCGTCGGTTTCGAGATCGAGCGTGCCTTTCGGGAAATTGGCCTTGATTTCCGGGATCGGGAATTGCGTCACCTTGCCGGTGGCGGGATCCATCTTGCCGATGAACATCTGGCCGAAATCCGAGTACCAGACCTGCCCCGCCTTATCGAGAATCACATCGTGCGGCTGGATCGCCTGGTTTGGCAGGTCGTATTCCGTGATGATGACGCGTGTCGATTTTCCCGACAGCCGCGGCAGGGTCTTCAGCGGCCACGACCACTTCTCCTGCTGGCTGAGATTGACGCTGGCGAGCCACTCGGCTGTCTTTCGCCCTTCGCTGTTCTGCGCCAGACCCGTGCGCACCGCGGTACCGACGAGGCGCTGCGGACGCTGCGGCGTCGAGCCCGGATAATAGCCGCTCATGCGGCTGAAGATCTCGAGGAAACCATCGGCGTCGTAGTTCGACTTCACGATGCGCTCGAGCGTGTGGCAGGAGTTGCAGTTCAGGAGAAAGTTCTTCTGCTGATCCGTTCCCGGCATGCTCAGAAGCCATTCAGCATTGTTGAGCTGCGCCGAAAGATTGCGGGCCGTTTTAAGCGACAGGTCGACATTCGCTTCCTTGCCGCGGGCCAACTCCGCCGAAGGCTTTCCATCGAGATCATAGCCTGTGGCGCGCGCCTTCAGGGTGTACTTGCCCGGCTCCAGCCGCGATGCAGGAAATGCGTAGCGGCCCTGTGCGTCGGTGACGACGCTGATGGTGATCGTCGCGCCATCCTTTTTCGCGCTGACGACGACGCCTTCCATGGCGCCTTCCTGCGCCGATGACACTTTCCCGGACAGTGCCGCTTGGGCCTGTGCCTCCGTGAGGGACAGCGCTCCGGCAAGAAGCGCCGTTAGGCCGACCGATGTCTTGAAGAAACTGGTGAGCAACATAGCGTGGTCCTCCCGGTTGGCATCGTTATGTAACGAGAATGATGTCAGTCGCCGTTGGCATAGACGAGAATGCAGCCTCCGCAGGGGCCATCCTTGGCGGTCGTCGCGAGATAGATACGATCGCTCTGATGATGCACCGCGATCGATCGTGATCCGGCCGAGGTGGCAAGCTTCTCGACCAGCCCGCGTTTGGCTGGGTCGACGACGAGCAGTGTCGCATTGGTGGTCGCATGGACGTAGCGCTTGCGCTTCGCATCGAGATCGGAAGAGCCATTGCCGCCGAGCCCCTCCATTTTCAACACCACCTTCTTGCTGGCGATATCGAACACGGCGAGGTCGCCACCAGGCTTTGGCGCGGGGCCATGACCATTGCTGCACCCGAGAAAGATGCTGGTGTCGGACACAAGTTGCAGCGAATGCGGATGACAGCCATCGAGATCGTGCAGGGCCACGAGTTGGCCGGTCTTGGCATTCGTCTGTGCGAGCAGGCCATTCGAAGCGTCGCGCGCCGAGACGGGAATGGCGGTCCAGAACATCCCGCTCGAGGGCTGGAACACCGACCGCTCGATATTCTCCGCTGAATCGGTAATAGGAATTTTGCCGATGATTTTCCGGTCTTTCTCGATCGAAATCACGCTCAGGAAGGGCGTCGGCTCGTTGGAGTTTGCTACAATGACCACGCGATCGATCGGGTCATAGGCCATGGCATTGGCGCGTTCCTTCCCGCCGGTCGCGATCGTCGACTCGATCTGGCCGGTCGCGAGATCGACGATGCGGATCGAGCTGTCGCCGTCGCTCACCCAGAGTTCGGCGCCATCGTTCACAATGACGAGGCCGTTGGGTCCGGCGAGCTGCCCCTTGTCATTGAGCCCGCCGAAGCCAATGATGCGCTTGATGAATTGGTTTGTCGTCGTATCGAAGACAACGACGGCCTTGTTGTCCTTCTCCGCCAGATAGCCGAGTCCCGACGGCTGGTCGATGTACAGCGTTCCGAACTGGTTGATGGGCACGCCCGGAATCTGGATCGTCGCAACCTGCTTCAGGCCTTGTGCCGACGCGCCCGTGCATGCGAGCGCAAGGATCGTGGCCGCGATGATCCGGTTTTTCATGTTCCGCTCCCACCGTGCCGCGTCCTTGATGTGACGCTTGGCATCTTGGCTGAGAATACAGCTTTGCGGTCCCACAACAATAGGAAGGTCAAGCTAAAGTGCCGCGGCCTTCAGGTGTCGAGCTTGGGCATCTCAGTAAAGTATCACCGTCTACAAAAGACAGTGTGTCTTCAGTGGTCATATAGCCCCGGCCGGCCCATTGATTTCCGCTTTGGGTCAGAAGCGGTCGTGCGAGTCGGTCGGCTTTGCGCCAGCAACGGACCTCAGCTCGACCGCGCGGCGACCGGCATAGCCATTCCGCATCTTCGATATCGAGCCGATCGTGCGCGCTTACATAAAGCCTGGGTTCCTGGAGAGGTAGCAGGACCAGTTCCCAAGCTCGTCCGTGGACATTGCCAGCATGGGGAACTTGATGCGCAAACCAGCAGCGGCTGCGCAGCGAAGAACGCTGGCGTTTGAGCCGGGGACGAGGCAAGAAATGCTCTCGACTGCTCCTTCCGCCGCAACGGCGAGCGCCGTCTCAAAGCCGGCCACTGCGAGCTCGGGCGAAGCGACCGCGAATGGGCCGATATGACCGCTCTGGCTGATGTAGCAATAGCCAACCAATCGCCCTCCCTGACTGAACCCAAGAGCCCGTATTCCCGGCTCGCCAGCGAGCAGCCCGTGATGCTTGGCGCGTGAGAAGCCGAGTGCGAACCGATCAAGCTCGGACAGGAGGGAAGTCTCGGCGTCGGAGCCATCCAGGGGACTGACCTCAAGCACCTGATCGGGAACGTGTCCGCCGAACCGCTCGCGTGGGATGCTCATGAGGTAAAGGGGAAAGCGTGGCAGAAATCCGTGCTGGATGTAGAGGCCCTGTGACACCGTGTTGAAAGCGAACGTGATCAGGGCCCGATTTCGGGCACCGATGTCCGCAGCGTGCGCCAGCGTTCGCTGAAGCAGGGTGCGTCCGACTCCGCCACCTTGAAGGCCCGGCTTGACGAAGAGTTGCGCCAGGAACCAGAAGTCCTCGCATGCCCAGCTCCAGGCAAAACCGACAGGCCTGCCATCTTCCTCTGCAGTCCAAAGCCCCCGCGGGTCATCTTGGAGGCTGAACGCCTGAAATCGCGGCACGGAGGGAGAGGCCATACGGCCGAAGCCGTGGCGCTCGGTTAGGTCGTTTATGCTGGAGACGACGAGAGCGTCAACCAAGTCCAGATCTTCGAAGCTGGTCGGGCGTTAGGCTGCCGGCTTGCGCACCTCCCACTCTGCCCGTGCAGGGTAGATCCACCCCAGCACGCTGTCGAGGATTGCCATGTCGAGGTGCCGCACCCGCGGAGTCCGGGCCGCCAGCGAGCTTGTGAGCGATCGCGTAATAACCTCTGTTATTATAACCTCTGTTACTCCTGCTCTCACGCGCGTGTTGGGCGCCGGGTTGGCGACCGGAAAAACGCATTTGCTAACGACGGCGTTGATCAGTGCTCAAGTGTACACGGAGGAGCTGTTCAATGCTCGAAACCGAATGGGCGTTGAGTTTTTAGCACGAACTTGAAGGCAGACGTACCGTGACACTCTGGTATGTCGTCAGCGTACGCGAGACAAGACGGCT
>JAQGKN010000390.1 GCA_028290085.1 Hyphomicrobiales bacterium | reverse complement strand
CGCCGCCCCGGTCGCGGCTTTCAAGAAAGCCCATGAACTCGTCGATGGAGGCGCCAGTGGCTTCCAGCACCTTGGCGATGGATTCGGTCGAGGGCCAGCGCAACCGCCCGTCCGGTGTCTGGCGCTTGGACTTGTTGAAGGTCGTGGCATCAAGCCCCGCTTTCCGCGCCAGGCCGGAGGGCGTCATTTCATACCGGCGGGCCAGCGTATCGATGGCGGACCAGATCTGCGCGTGCGACAGCATGACAATCTCCGCCGGATCCTGAAATCGTTCCTATATTCGGCATATAAACCTGTTTCACAGGACAGGCAACCTGTTTCACGAGGCTTTTTCCCAACGTGCCTGTAAAATGGCCCGCGAAGACCTATGTCTCTCAACTCATGAGCCTCTCAGACCTTCTCACCCTCACGCCCGCCGGGCTCTACTGCCCTCAGGCCGATGTGCATATCGATCCGGTGCGCGCCGTGCCCCGGGCGCTCATCACGCACGGCCACTCCGACCACGCGCGGGCTGGCCACGGCGCCGTGCTGGCGACACCGCAGACACTGGCCATCATGGCTCTGCGCTACGGCGAAAATTTCTGCGGCACCCGCCAGCCAGTCGAATATGGCGAGACCGTCCATGTCGGAGCGGTCGATGTGAGCTTCCACCCGGCTGGCCATGTGCTGGGCTCCGCGCAGATCCTGCTGCAGACGCCGCTCATCCGGGCGGTGGTCTCTGGCGATTACAAATGCGCGCTCGATCCAAGCTGCGCACCGTTCGAACTCGTGCGCTGCGACGCCTTCGTCACGGAAGCAACCTTCGGCCTGCCGGTATTTCGCCACCCAGATGCCGCCCATGAGTGGCGCGGCTGATGGCCTCCTGCGCGTTGTTTCCCGAGCGGGCGCATCTCGTCGGCGCCTATGCGCTGGGCAAGGCGCAGCGCGTCATGAAGCTGCTGCGGCTCGCGGGCTGGGACAGGCCGATCTGGGTGCATGGCGCGCTCGAAAAGATCACCGATTTCTATCAGGAGCAGGGCGTCGATCTCGGCGAGATCCGCAAGGTGACGGCGGCCGACCGGCCGAAACTCGGTGGCGAAATCATCATCTGTCCACCCGGCCAGCTGAACGATCTCTGGTCGCGCAAATTCCCCGATCCTGTCGCGGCTTTCGCGTCCGGCTGGATGCGTGTGCGCGCCCGCGCTCGTCAGCGGGGTGTCGAACTGCCGCTGGTCATTTCGGACCATGTGGATTGGGACGATCTCTGCAAAACCATCGTCGCGACAGGCGCATCCGAAATCTGGGTCACGCATGGCGCCGAAGACGCAATCGTCCATTGGTGCCGCACGCGCGGCATCGATGCACAGCCCTTGCATATGATCGGCTATGGCGACGAAGAGGCTGAAGCCCCTGCGGAGGAAACGCCCGCGTGAACCGCTTCGCCGAACTTCTCGACGCTCTCGCCTACGAGCCGTCCCGCAACAACAAATTGCGGATGATGACGGATTATTTTCGCCGCACGGAAGATCCCGAACGCGGCTATGCGCTCGCCGCCATGACGGGTGCGTTGTCCTTCACGCATGCCAAGCCCGGCATCATCCGGACGCTGATCGCCGAGCGCACTGACCCGGTGCTGTTCGACATGTCCTATGATTACGTGGGCGATCTCTCCGAGACCGTCGCGCTGATGTGGCCCACACCCGCCCGCGACGACGACAGGCGCAATTCAACGCCGCCGACGCTTGCCGAAGTCGTGCAGACATTGGAGACGGCGGGCAAGACCGATCTGCCGCGCCTGCTGACCGATTGGCTCGACGATCTCGACGAGACCGGCCGCTGGGCATTGTTGAAACTCATCACAGGATCGCTGCGCATTGGCGTGTCCGCGCGTCTCGCCAAGACGGCTGTCGCGGCTCTCGGCAATCTGCCGCCCAATGAAATCGAAGAGGTCTGGCACGGGCTGGAGCCGCCCTATATCGACCTTTTCGGCTGGATCGAGGGCCGCGAGCCCAAGCCCGATACGCGCAATCCCGCGCCGTTTCGCACGCCCATGCTTGCCCATGCGCTCGACGAGGAGGCAGACTTCAAAGCCCTCTCTCCCAGTGATTTCGTGGCGGAGTGGAAGTGGGACGGCATCCGCGTTCAGGCTGTCACCGGAATCGACGCGCAGGGCGCGCGCGTGCAAAAGCTCTATTCGCGCACGGGCGAGGACATTTCCGGCAGCTTCCCTGATCTTGTCGACGCTTTCTCCGGCGAAGACTTCGGCGAAATCGCCATCGACGGCGAATTGCTGATTCTACGCGAAGGACTCGTCGAGCCCTTTTCCACGCTACAGCAGCGGCTCAATCGCAAAACCGTTTCTGCAAAATTGGTGCAACAATATCCGGCGCATATTCGCGCCTACGATCTCCTGTCGGAGGGCGGCGAGGACCTGCGTGCGCTCACATTTGTGGAACGGCGTGCGCGTCTGGAAATATTGGTGGCGCGGCTCGCCCATGCGCGTCTCGACCTCTCGTCGCGTGTCCACTTCGACGATTGGGAGGCGCTTGCGCAAGCGCGCCGTGATCCTGCCGGTGCCGGGGCAGGGGCAGATGCCGAGGCCATTGAAGGGGTCATGCTGAAGCGCATGGACAGCATCTATGTACCCGGGCGCCCGAAGGGTCTCTGGTACAAGTGGAAGCGCGATCCCTTCAATGTCGATGCCGTCTTGATGTATGCGCAGCGCGGCCACGGCAAGCGCTCGTCTTTCTATTCCGACTACACATTCGGAGTCTGGCGCGGCGAGGAGCTGGTGCCAGTGGGGAAAGCCTATTTTGGCTTCACCGATCAGGAGCTGATCGAGCTCGATCGCTACGTCCGCAATCACACGCGCAATCGTTTCGGGCCAGTGCGCGAACTCGATTTCAGCCACGACGTCGGGCTTGTGCTTGAAGTCGCCTTCGAGGGCCTCAACCGCTCGACGCGCCACAAGTCGGGCGTGGCCATGCGCTTTCCCCGCGTCGCCCGCATCCGCTGGGAAAAGCCTGCCCGCGACGCGGACAATCTGGATGTTTTGGAAGCACTTCTGAAGGGAAATGACTAGAAGCGTAGCAGTGCGACATTTCCGTCACCTGCGACACAAAACCCTATCAGAAACAAGCGCATGCCGCCGATTTGCGGATACACACGAAACGACTCGCGGTAACCTTGAGTGGTTGGGTTGGTTCCGCCGCCCCACAAAAACTTTTGCAACGAGAGGCCCGGCTTTTGCAGAGGGCCCGTGTCCAATCCGAAACATTCGGGGGTCACCCGTGAACTCGATTACCGTGATTCATCTCGTGATGGTCCTTCTTGGCTCCAATGGGCAGACCAACACGCAAGTTCGTGAATTTCCCAGCGTCAATGCCTGCAAGGCGGCGGAGACGGCGGCACATGACGCAGCCATGCTCGCAGGCGACATTACCGATGTCGGCACAATCTGTGTGAAATCCGAGTTCGACACGGCGGTAAAGCCGCGCGCTTGAATGACTGGCGCGGGCTCAGGCGCCCTTGTCAGGATTGAGAGCGTCGCCTGTGCCATGCCATAACGCGTCTAGAAACCGCGCACCCGGCGCTATGCCGGAGCGGGGCAAAAGGCTGACCGCGAGGCCTGTCGCCAGTGCACCGGCCCCGCCCGCGAGGCATGCTGCGCCGACGCGGACGACCAATTCACTGGCCGTAAGCAGCATAACGCTGCCCGCGCCGCCGAGCCCGGCGAGCAGCGCGAGTGTCGCGGCAAGCGAGCCCGCGCGCTTCCAAAGGCTCAGCAGCATGAGCGGCGTGATGACAGCCGCCGACAGCACGAGCGCCAGCACCATCAATGCGCGCGGCTCGACGGGATCCCTGATGGCTGCCATGGCCATGCCGACGATTGCGACGAGCAAAACCAGCCGCGTGATCGCCAGGCGCCGGCTCGTAATGGCCTTGGGATCAGCGACCCGATGAACAAAGTCATGCGCCAAGGCAGTCGACAGCCCCTGCAGGCCGGCTGAAGCGAGCGCGACGCAGACGGCGAACCAGCCTGCCGCGCTGAGTCCGCAATACGCACCGCCAAGCCCGCGCACGGAGGCGAGTTCGAACACCAGCCGGCTCGGCTGCACCGCATAGTCGTTGGGCCGGAGCACCGCCGCGAAATCGGGCAGGGCGGCGCAGGCCGTCCGCGCGCTCGCGGGTCCGTCGACGAATTGACCGCAGATCTTCAGCCAGCCCTCAGCACTCGCCCGATAAAAAGTGTCGGCGAGCCGATCGGGGCGCTGACCGGCAAGGGCGAGATCAAGCCCGAGAGCCGTAGCAGCGAGCGTGATTGCGAGCCCGCAAACGAGCAGCGCAAGCCAGCTCACCATGGCCACCTGCGTATGTTGCGCTCCCGTGCCGTCGCGGCTGGCGATGGCATTGGACAGGAGCGGCACAAAACCGGCCAGGGCTAGGGCTATCGGCGCTGCAAGCCAGAGTAAGGAGTGATCCACTGGCACGGCTGAGGTCCAATCGGCCAGCCGTTCGGCCGTGCGGCTCCACACGGCCGTATCGCTCGAAAACGGAATCGGCAGATCGACGCCACGGCTCGCCAGCAGCAAAAGAGGAAATGCCATGCCCGCGATGGCCATCGCGCCTGCGGCTGCCCCGGTCCAGATCGATCCTGCAATGCCGCCGGGCACGGTGGCGGCAATCAGCAGCGCGCCGATCAGTAATGCAGCTGCCAAACGGCCACCACCAGCGGTCGCCTCCACGACTCGCATGGCCTGCTCGAAGCCAGCGAATGCTGTCAGCCCGCACAGGATCGCGACGATGGCGACGATGGGCAAACGAAATGCCAGACTCGGAAAACGGGTCGACAAGAAATCGGAGACCGAAAAGGAGCCGCTTTTGCGCAAAACAGGCGCGGTCACCAACAGCAGCCCCGCGATTCCCGCTCCGATTCCCCACGCGAGGGGTTCGAACCCCAAGCCATCGGGCAGTGGCGGGAGAAAAATCAACATCATCGCCGCCAGGATTGCCGCGCCGGCGAGACCCGCATAGGACGCAGGTATTTTGCGGCCTGCCGCGTAGAACGAGGAAACTCGAACCGATCGCATCAACAGTCCGATGGTGCTCAGCGTGAGCGTAACGAGAATGAATCCGAGAACGATTGCAGCGGACTGCGGCAGGCCTACCCTATCGAGAAGAACGATCAGACCCGCTCCGAGCGCGAAAGCGGCGGCCGCGAAAGCGACGCGTCCATCAAGGCTGGCGCGGCTGAGACGCTCGTCGAGGGTCAGATGATTTCGCAAAACAGGGTGCTCCGCTGCGGCGTCGGCTGCGGCGTGGGCTTGCGCCGCCGCCGAGGGCGATCAAAGATAGAGTCGGTGCCCGTGCGTGACTACCCCGCTTCGCTCGATCTGAACTGGATCAATGAAGTTGAGGCGGATCGCGCGCATGAAGGCTAAGAATGCAAGTGGCCGATGAGGTCAAATCAGGGGGAAACGCGTGGACCAGACATCGACCCGCATATTCATTGCAGACGATCATCCCCTCGTGCGCGGTGCTTTGCGTCAGGCCGTTTCCGGCGCCGTCGCGGATGCCGACATCATCGAATGCGGCGATCTCGAATCGCTCAGCGCGGAACTCGAGAAGAACTCGGACGCCGATCTGATCATGCTCGACCTCACCATGCCCGGCGTGCGGGGGTTCTCCGGCCTCATGTACCTGA
>JAQGKN010000388.1 GCA_028290085.1 Hyphomicrobiales bacterium | reverse complement strand
ATATGCTCGAGGCCTGCTTCTTGCGAAGCCCCATCGCTCATGGGCTCATCAAACGGCTTGATACGAGCACAGCGCGTGCTCTGCCGGGCGTTCATGTCGTCCTCACCTACGCAGACCTGCGCCCGCTCATGACGTCCGACCGCATGCCGCTGGCTCTGCCCGCCGGCGGCATCCGCTTTGCGGTCGATCCGCCCGTGCTGGCGGTGGACGAGGTCTGCTATGTCGGCGAGCCGGTCGCACTGGTCATCGCGAACACGCGCCGCGTCGCCGAGGATGCCGCCGCTCTGATCGAGCTCGATCTGGAACCCCTCGACGCGGTGGTCGATCCCGTGGACGGGCTCGCGCCGGGAGCGCCTACGGCAAGGCTCGAATGTCCCGATAACCTCGTCGCGCGTACCGGCATCGATTATGGCGATGCCGATCATGTTTTTGCTGACGCACCCCATGTGATCGCGCAGGAATTCCGCCTCAGCAAGGGCGGGGGACATTCGATGGAGCCGCGCGGCCTCGTCGCGCGCTTCGATACCGTTGAGGATCTGCTGACTGTCTGGGATTCGACCCAGATGCCGCATCGGGCCAAGGCGATCCTCGTGGAGACGCTCGGCCTCGCCGAATCGCAGGTGCGGGTGATCGCGCCCGATGTCGGCGGTGGGTTTGGCCCCAAGGCCGTGTTTCACCCCGAGGAACTGGCGATTTCGGTGGCCGCTATGCTGCTGCGCCGCCCTGTGAAATGGGCAGAGGATCGTTTCGAGAGCTTTACAGCGACGTCGGGCGAGCGCGATCAGATCTGGACCATGCAGGTCGCCTTCACGCCCGAGGGGCGGCTGCTCGGTATGCGCGGCACGTTGCGCTACGACCATGGCGCTGCGACGCCCTATGGCATCGCGCTGCCCTTCAACGCCGCGACCAATCTGATCGGCCCCTACGTGCTGCCGGCCTACAAGATCCAGATCGATCTTTGCATGACCAACAAGACGCCCTCGGCCCCGACACGTGGTGCCGGACGGCCGCAGGGCACTTTTGTCATGGAGCGGATGCTCGATGCCATCGCCCTGCAACTCGGTCTGCCGCGCGACGAAGTACGGCGCCGCAACCTGATTTCGCCTGCGCAGATGCCCTATCCGATTCCCGTGCGCCAGCGCGACGGCAGCACCATGGAATATGACACGGGAGATTACCCGGAATGCCAGGCGCGCGCGCTTGCCGCTGCCGGATGGACGGATTTCCCGGCCCGTCAGGCGGCGGCCCTGCGCGAGGGCCGTTATATCGGGCTCGGTCTCGCCAATTACGTGGAAGCCACCGGGCGTGGCCCGTTTGAAAGTGCTTCGATCCGTATCGGGCCATCGGGCCGGATCGTGGTGGCGACGGGTGCGACCGCGCAGGGGCAGGGCGTCAAGACGATGATGGCGCAGATCGTTGCGGACGTCTTCGGCGTGTCGCCCGACGTCATTCATGTCGTCGCTGGCGATACGGCGGCGACGCCCGCTGGCCTCGGTGCTTACGCGAGCCGTCAGGCCGTCACCGCGGGCAATGCGGCACATCAGGCCGCATTGCTTGTTTTGGAAAAAGCCAAGACAGCCGCCGCCGCCATCCTCGAAGTGTCCGCCGAAGATCTCGAACTGGTTGATGGCATGGTGCGGGTGAAGGGCATTCCCGGCCATGGCAAGAGTCTCACAGAACTCGCGCGTGCGCTGGCGGGCACGCCCGGCTTCGCGCTGCCGGCCAATCTGCCGCCTGGCCTCGCGGCCGCGACCGACTACATGACGACTGGACTCACCTATACGAACGGCACGCATCTCGCCGAAGTCGAGGTGGATGCGGGCACCGGCGCGGTGAAGATCCTGCGCTATGTCGTCGTTCACGATTGCGGCCGCATGATCAATCCGATGATGGTCGAGGGACAGGTCATCGGCGGTGTCGTGCATGGCATCGGCATGACGCTCTATGAATGGATGCGTTACGACGCGCAGGGCCAGCCTCTCAGCGTCACCTATGCGGATTACCTGCTGCCGACGTCAGACGTCGTGCCGCGCATCGAAATCCACCACATGGAATCGCCGACGCATCTCAACCCGCTCGGCGTCAAGGGCGCAGCGGAAAGTGGCACCATTGGCGCACCTTCCGCCATCGTCTCGGCCATTGACGACGCGCTGCGGCCTTTCAAAGTCGTTGTGCGCAATCTGCCTGTGATACCGGCGCATCTGCGCGCTGCGATCCGCGCATCCTCACGCGAACGGAGTGCGGCATGAAGGCCCCGCCGTTCACCTACCACGCACCGCAAAGCATTGCGGATGCTGTCGCCCTCATGGGCAGCCTCGACAATGCGCGCGTGCTGGCGGGCGGGCAGTCGCTGATGGCGATGCTGAACCTGCGCGTGGCGGGGCCCGATCATCTGGTCGATCTCGGCCGTATCCCCGAACTTTCGGGCATCGCGGAGACCGAGGCGACGATCAGCGTGGGCGCCATGACGACGCAACGTATGGTCGAGCGCTCCGAGCTGATCGCGCGCCATTGTCCGTTGCTCACCGATGCCATCGCGCATGTCGGGCATCAGCAGACGCGCAATCGCGGCACCATTGGCGGCAGCATCTGCCATCTCGACCCCGGCGCGGAATTGCCCGTCGTGGCCTGCGCGCTCGATGCGGAGCTGATCGCCACGGGCGTTTCGGGCACGCGCCAGATTGCGTTCCGCGATTTTCCGGAGGGCTATCTGACCTCTCAGCTTCAGCCCGATGAGATTCTCGTGCGTGTGGATTTCCCGAAAGTGACAGGGCGCACCGGCAGTGCCTTTCTGGAGTTCAATCGCAGGCCCGCGGATTTCGCCATTGTCTCGGTCGCGGTGCAAATCACTCTCGATGATGGCGGCAGCATCGCGCGTGCGGCCATCGCGTTTGGTGGCATTCAATCCGCGCCCGTCCGGCTCGCAGAGGCCGAGGCGCTGCTGGTCGCACGGGTGCCCGATGTGCAGACGTGGGACCTCGCCGCGCAATGCGCAACCGTGCTCGATTGCGATGGCGACGAGCTTTATCCGGCGGATTACCGGCGCGATCTCTGCGCGGTGCTGCTGACGCGCGCGCTGCGCAAGGCGCTGCGGCGCGCAGGAGAACGCAGCCATGTTTGATCCGCGCGACGTCAGCATCACCGTCAACGGGCAGCTCCATGAGCGTAGAGTGGACTCGCGTGTTCATCTCGCGGACTTCCTGCGCAAGGACCTTTTGCTCACTGGAACGCATCTGGGCTGCGAGCATGGCGTCTGCGGCGCCTGCACTGTGCTCGTCGATGGCGCGAGCGTGCGCTCCTGCCTGATGCTCGCGGTGCAGGCCGACGGGCGGCATGTGCAGACCATCGAAGGTGTCGCGACGAAAGATGCGCAGCTGCATCCCATACAGGACGCGCTGACGCGCCATCATGGGCTGCAATGCGGTTATTGCACCCCGGGCGTCGTCATGACGCTGCTCGAACTCGACGGCGATCGCGCGGGACGCACACTCGGCGAGGATGAAATTCGCGCGGCGCTGTCGGGCAATCTCTGCCGCTGCACGGGATATCAGGGCATCGTCGACGCAGCCCTCGAACTTTTTGGCGCCGACGTGGCGTCCCAAACCAACACAAAAACCAGGAGCCAAGCGTGACCGACCCTCGCATCACACATGCCCGTCACTTCATCTCGCGTTTCACCGTCAATGGCGTCGCCGCCAGCGATTTCGAGGATGTCGTCGGCTCGATCTCGCATTGGGACGAATGGTGCGCCGCGTGGTCGAAGCGCGCCGCGGTGCATGAAGAGCTCGGGCGCGAAGCGCTGGCGGGCAAACATTTCATCAGTGCCGCCGAGCATCTGAGCCGCGCGGCCGTGACCTATCACTTCGCCAAATATCTCTTCGTGCAGGACATGGAGCAGATGCGCGCGGCCCATGCCAAGGCCGTCGAATGCCTTGATCTCGCCTTGCCGCATCTCGATCCGCCCGGCGAGCGTGTCCTCATTCCCTATGAGGGCAAGCATCTCGTGGGCACCTTGCGTCGACCCAAGGGTGTCGCGCGTCCGCCCATCGTGCTCATGACCATGGGCCTCGATTCTACCAAGGAAGAACTGCTCACCTTCGAGACGGGATTCCTCGATCGCGGCATGGCTATCCTCGCCTTCGACGGGCCGGGGCAGGGCGAAGCCGAATATGATTTCCCGATCCGCTACGATTACGAAAATGTCGTCGGCCCGGTCATCGACTGGCTGACGAAGCGCGACGATATCGACACGGATCGCATCGGCATCTGGGGCATCAGCCTTGGGGGATATTACGCACCACGCACGGTCGCTTTCGAGAAGCGGATCAAGGCCTGCATCGCCAATTGCGGCCCCTACAATTGGGGCGCGCTCTGGGACAAGCTGCCCGCCTTGACGCGCGACGCCTATATCCGCCGCAGCCACAGCGCGACGCCGGAAGAGGCGCATGAGAAGGCCTTTACGCTTTCGCTCGAAGGTGTAGCGTCGAAAATCGAATGCCCGCTGTTCGTCATCGCCGCCGGGCTCGACAAGTTGTGCCCGCCCGAAGATGCGCAGAAACTGGCGTCCGAGGCCAAGGGGCCCACGACCCTGCTCGTCATTCCCGACGGCAATCATGTCGCGCATAATCGCTTCTACAAATATCGCAACCAGTCCGCGGACTGGATGGCCGAGCAGCTTTCCGTCAAGGCCTGACGAAACGGTTTCAGCAGCCGCACCCAAGAGGCGGCAGCGGGAGGATGATGTGATGTCGAACGAAAAGCCCGCCATCGGGTACAACGATCTTCGCGAATGGATGGCCGAAGCCGAAAGGCTCGGCGAAGTCCGCACGGTCAAAGGCGCGAGCTGGGAAGAGGATATCGGGCTCGCTGCCGAGGCTGTCCTGCGCGCTGAAAACGGCCCCTGCGTCGTGTTCGAGGATATTCCGGGATGCCCAACGGGCTTCCGGCTTCTCCTCAACATGTTCGCGGGGCAGCGCCGCAACATGACGCTGGGCTTTCCCACCGGCCTCACCAAATGGGAACTCAGCGACGGCTACCGGCAGGCGTTTCTCTCCGATCAGAAGAACATCCCGCACGAGATCGTCGAGGACGGGCCCATCTTCGAGAACGTGCTGATCGGCGACGATGTCGACGTCACCAAGTTTCCGTCCCCGATCTGGCACGAGAAAGACGGCGGCCGCTACATCGGCACTGGCACCTATTCGATCACGCAGGACCCGGAAGAAGGCTGGCTGAACGCTGGCGCCTATCGGGGCCAAGTGTTCGACAAGACCACGGTCGGCATCCTGATGGCGGCGGGGCATCACGGCGCCATTCATTGCGACAAGTACCACAAGAAGGGCGAGCCGATGCCCGTCGTCATGGTCGTCGGCGGTGATCCGCTGGCTTTCCTGTTCGGCGGCCTGGAAGCGCCCTATGGCACGTTCGAGTTCGACATCGTCGGCGGCATGCGCGGGCGGGCGGAAAAGATGGTGCGCGGCAAGGTGACCGGCCTGCCGATCCCCGCCAATGCGGAGATCGTGCTCGAAGGCTATGTCTATCCGGATCGCAAGATCATCGAAGGGCCCTTCGGCGAGTGGACGGGGCATTATGCGGGCGGGGCCAAGCCGTGCCCGGTTATCGACGTGAAAGCGATCTATCATCGCAACGACCCGATCCTGCTCGGCGTGCCGCCGATGGGCGCGGGGCCCGACGAGATGGCCCGCTATCGCGCCGTTATGCGCTCGGCGACGATCAAGCAGAACATGACCAATGCGGGCGTGCCAGAGGTGCAGCAGGTCTGGTGCCACGAGGTCGGCGGCGCGCGCATGTTCCACGGCGTCTCGATCAAGCAGCGCTATCCCGGACACGCTACGCAGGCGGGCGTGATCGCCGCGCAATGCGGCGGCTCGGCCTACGCCTCGAAATATATCGTCGTCACCGACGAGGATATCGACGTGACCTCGCTGGACTCGCTGATTTGGGCAATGCTGACCCGAAGCGATCCACGCGAGTCGATCCAGATCATCGACAATGCCTGGGACTCGCCAGCAGATCCGCGCATCCCGCCTGAGCGGCGCAGGGCGGGCGACATGACGCATTCGGTGGCGGTCATCAACGCCTGCCGTCCCTTCCATTGGCGCGACCAGTTTCCGCAGGCGAACACGCCGAGCCCGGAAGTTGCGCGCAAGGCCCGCGAGAAATTCGGATGGCTGCTGGATGGCCGCCCGGAAAGCTGAACACCAAGGGACGCTTCCATCGTCGAAGGATCCACAAAAGGGTCCAGATGGGGCAGGGGAAACTGAAAAGGGGGAATGAACACATGACAAAGAGCACCATCGACGTGTCGCGTCTCATCGACGAGCAACGGCTCGGATCGTTTACGATCCGCCTCGTCGTCTTGTCGTTTCTCGTCATGCTGGCGGACGGCTACGATCTGCTGGCCGCCTCGTACGGCGCCCCATCGCTCATCGCGTCCTGGCATATCAAACCGGCCGACCTCGGTCCGATCTTCAGCGCAAGTCCGTTCGGCATGGTTGTGGGCGCGCCCGTTCTCGGATGGCTCGGAGATCGATTTGGCCGCCGAAAGACCGTGATTCTCGGCACGCTGATCTTCGGTGTGTTCTCGCTGGCCAGCGCCACCGCGACGTCAGTCAACGAGCTTATGATCCTGCGCTTCCTGACGGGTATTGGCCTGGGTGGGATGCTGCCCAACATCACAGCCTTGAATGCTGAATTCGCGCCGCAGCGTGTGCGTGCGACGCTTGTCGTCATCATGTTCATGGGCGTCACCGCTGGAAGCACCTTGCCGGGTCTGTTCGTGGCGGCTGTGCCGGGATCGACCTGGCAAACGCTCTATCTTGTTGGCGGTGTCGTGCCGCTGGTGCTTGCTGCTGTCCTTTATTTCTGGTTGCCGGAATCGGTGAAGTTCCTCAGCCTGAAGGATGGTCCGGCGGCCCGCCTGCAACTCGAGCGTACGGTGCGCAAGGTACGCCCCGATCTCGACATCACGCCCGAGACGGCTTTCGTCAGTTCCGAGGGACGCCGCCGCGCTGGCGTGCCGGTCAAGGAGCTTTTCCAGGACGGCCTCCAGTGGATCACCCCGCTCCTTTGGGTGTTGTTTATTGCCAACCTGACGGCCAATTACTTCCTCTACAGCTGGATGCCGGTGCTGTTCCGGTCCGTTGGTTTCTCGCCGTCGCAGGCCGCTCTCACGACCGCCTGCTACTACGTCGGTGGTGTGACCGGTGGGTTGACGGTCAGCCGCCTGATCGACAAGCGCGGACTTCTGCCGGTTGCCGTCTTCTTCGCACTGGGGGGCCCCGCAATTGCGAGTATCGGCATTCCCGGCCTACCGCCTCTGGCAATTGCAGCCTGTGTCTTTATCGCTGGATTCTGCGTGTTGGGTGTCCAGCTCGGTTTGAACGCTGCTGCCGGTTTGATTTACCCGACGCGTATGCGGGCAACAGGTGCCGGCTGGTCATTCGGCATCGGACGGCTGGGTGGCATCGCCGGCCCCATGATCGGCGCTGCATTGATCGCGCTGCAATTGTCGACGTCCGAGTTGTTCATGGCACCGGCGGTGCCCATGGTCATCGGAGCCTTGGCCTGCTTCGCGCTGGTGCGCCTGTGCCGTGCCCGCTTTCATGGCGATCAACTGAGCGATGCGAAGTCAGCGGGAGCGGCAGCGCAGCCCGCGGCTGTCGTCGCGCAACCTGACAGGGCATAAGCGGCAAGTCTCTTGAAGGACAGGATCACCGGCGCGCGGATTGGCGCGCCGGTTGGAAAAGCGCGGGCATCGGCATGATTGAAGACTATGATTACATCATCGCCGGTGCGGGTTCTGCCGGTTGCACACTGGCAAATCGCCTGACAGAGGACGGCACCACAACCGTGCTGCTTCTTGAAGCGGGTGGTTGGGATCGGGACCCCTGGATTCACATTCCGCTCGGCTGGCCACGCATTCTGCTGAAGCGGATGCACGACTGGATGTATTTCGCCGAACCCGAGGCGACAATGGGTGGCCGCGAGATTGAGTGTGCGCGCGGAAAGGTCATTGGCGGTTCGTCGTCGATCAACGCCATGGCCTATGTGCGCGGCCACGAAAGCGATTACGACCGCTGGGCTGCGACTGGCTTGCCGCAATGGTCATTTGAGAAGGTCTTGCCCTATTTCAGACGGCTTGAGGACTGGCGCGGAAAGCCGTCCGATCTGCGTGGCAGCGGCGGCCCTCTCACGGTGCAGGAGTCGACTTTTTCCGACCCGCTCATCGACGCATATTTCGACGCCGCGGCGGCTGCGGGCTATGCCCTCAATCCGGATTACAACGGCGCGCGGCAGGACGGGTTTGGACGGTGGCAAATGACCATCCGCGACGGCCGCCGGTGCAGTGCAGCCGTGGCCTACCTGCGTCCAGCGCTCGGCCGCAAAAATCTTCATGTCGCAACGAGCGCGATGGTGACGCGAATAGCCATCGATCGCGGCATTGCTACCGGCATCGAATGGCGTGCGCGCGGGGTGCGAAAATCTGCCCGGGCACGGCGCGAGGTGATCGTGTGCGGCGGTGCTATCAACTCGCCGCAGATGCTGATGCTTTCGGGCATTGGGCCGGCCGAGCATCTTCATTCGCAGGGCATTGCGATCTCCGTGGACAGGCCGGGCGTTGGACGTAATCTTCAGGACCATATCTCGGCGTCCGTGAACTACACGCGCAAGGCGCCGGGACCGCTTCATGCGACCATGCGGATTGACCGCATCGTCGCGGATCTGGCGCGCACTTATCTCTCCGGCACAGGCATTTCCAGCGATCTGCCGAGCGGAGTTATGGCCTTTCTGAAGAGCGACGCGGCTGTCGCAGCGCCCGACATCCAGCTGTTGTTCAACGCCGCGCCGATGACGGCATATCCCTATCTGAGCCCGTTCAGAAAACCCTACCAGGACGGGTTCGCCTGCCGCGCCGTGCTGCTACGGCCCGAGAGCCGGGGCTACGTAGCATTGCGCTCGGCTAATCCAGACGATGCGGTCCGTATTCACCAGAATTTCCTCTCGACGGAGAAAGACGGTCACGTGTTGCGGATGGGTCTGCGCATGGTCGCGGAGATCGGCCAACAGGCGGCGTTGGCACCATTCATCGCGCAACAGGTCGCGCCCAGCCCGGACGATCTGAGCGACGCTGCGCTGGACGCACATATCGCGCGCAGCGGCATCACGGTTCATCACCCGGCGGGCACCTGCAAGATGGGCCCGGCGCGCGACGCGTCGGCCGTCGTCGATGAGGAGTGCCGCGTGCATGGCATCGAACGCCTGCGCGTCGTCGACGCCTCCGTCATGCCCGATCTGGTTGGCGGCAACATCAATGCCGCCGTCATCATGATCGCCGAGAAGGTCTCGGACCTGTTGCGTTTCGGATCAGTGTCCGTGACGGCTGCGCAAGAGAAACATGCGCAGCCTGCGAGGTGAGGGGGTCAGAAACCCATTGCGGCGCCGTCGCTGCGCGGGTCCGTGGCACCCTCGAACATGCCGTCGGCATGCAGAACAACGGCGCCCGCGTGGCCCATGGCGCTGGTGAAGTCGCCGAGCATTTCAACGTCGTGCCCGGCCACGCGGAGCTGCTCCACGACCTGCGGGTCGAACCGGCTTTCGAGTTTGAGCGAGACGCTGTTTTCGCCCCAGGTCTTGCCCAGCAGCCAACGCGGCGCGGTGACGGCCGCCTGCAAGCCCTCGCCGAACATGGCGTAGCGCGAGAAGACGGCGGCCTGCGTCTGCGGTTGCCCTTCGCCGCCCATGGTGCCGTAGACCATGGTGCGCCCATCGTCGAAATGCGCCATGGCGGGGTTGAGCGTGTGGAACGGCTTGCGGCCCGGCCCCAGCAAGCGTGGCCCGTTGCCTTCGAGCAGGAAGCTGGCGCCGCGATTTTGCCAGACGATGCCCGACCCCGGCAGGACGCAGCCTGAGCCGAATTCAAAATAGATGCTCTGGATGAAGCTGACCGCGAGGCCGTCGCGATCGATTGCGCCGAGCCAGACCGTATCGCCCGCGCTGGCGGGCTGTGGCCAGGGCAGGGCCTTCGCGCGGTCGATGCTGGCGGCGAGCTTGTCGAGCATGGCGGGATCTAGGTAGGCTTCGGCCTTGTGCATCATGCTGTCGGGATCGCCGACGATCTGGTCGCGCACGAGAAACGCCTGCTTGGTAGCCTCGACGAGACCGTGGATGTGGTCGAAGCTTTCCGCCTCGCGCACGCCGAGGCGGTCGAACAAGGCAAGGATCATCAGCGAGGCGAGGCCCTGTGTGGGCGGCGGGAAGTTGAAAAGGCGTACGCCTTTTACCTTCACAGAGAGCGCGTCGCGACGCTGCACGCGATGAGCGCCCAGATCCTCCAGCGACACCGGCGAGCCGATGCGGGCGAGATCTGCCGCGATCTCGCGGGCCAGTGCACCGTGATAGAAATCATCGGTGCCGTGCTCGCCCAGACGCTGGAGCGTGCGGCCCAGCGCAGGCAGTTTCATCAACGTGCCTTCCTTCGGGGGCTGCCCTTTGACAAGGAAGCTTTCGCCGAAGCCGGGCACATCCTTCAGTTCGGCGAGCTTCGATGTCGTCAACTCTTCCTGGCTGGCGGTGACGGGGAAGCCGTTCTCCGCCGACCATTGCGCATCCTCGACGAGGCGCGCCAGCGGCAGCCTGCCGCCCATTTCGGCGCTGAGCTTCAAGACTTCGCCCCAACCCGAGATCGTGCCTGCCACCGTGTTGGCGGCGAGTGGCCCCCGCCATGGAACGGCTTTGAGACCTTGCCCGGTATAGAGCGCGGGTGTCGCCTTGGCCGCGGCACCGCCGCAGGCGTCGATCGCGACGGGCACGCCGCCGGGGCGCGAGACCAGCCAGAAGCCGT
>JAQGKN010000154.1 GCA_028290085.1 Hyphomicrobiales bacterium | reverse complement strand
GCGCTTTTTCTCGGCGCTGCTGTCATGTCCCTGTTCGTACCCGCCTCGCGCCTCACCCAGACGCGTTCCGGACGGAAGCCCGAACCTGTTCCTGAACTGTTTGAGCATGAAATCGAAGAGGCGGCTTACCCCCCCGCCCGCATGCTGGCCCTCGTTCAGACCCGTCCGCAATGTCTCGTCCTGGCCATCAGCGAATCCCGCGAGGAGCTGGAGCGCGAGATGCAGGAACTGAACGAAACCTGGAACCACTGGCAGATCCGCAGTGAGCGTCAGCGCTACGAGATCCAGCCTGCTCCAGTCCTCCGCCGTGGAGTCGACGAGCTTCATATCGGCAGGCTTGCGCCGGCCGCGCGCAGCGTCTAGCCCAAACGGCAGCAGCGCCGGGCTCGTCCGCTCGGTGCTGAGGGGGCTGAAAGCGTGAAAATCCTGCTGGTCGTCGCCGCCGCTTTGATCGATGCCGACAATCGCGTGCTGATCGCACAACGCCCGGAAGGCAAGCAGCTTGCTGGCCTCTGGGAGTTTCCCGGCGGCAAGGTCGATCCGGGCGAGCGGCCGGAGGATTCGCTGATCCGTGAATTGCATGAAGAACTCGGCATTACCGTGAAGGAGGCTTGCCTGGCGCCGCTCACCTTCGCGAGCTTCGCCTATCCCGACTTCCACCTGTTGATGCCGCTCTATGTCTGTCGTCGCTGGGACGGCCTCGCGATGTCTCGCGAGAATCAGGCGCTGAAATGGGTGCGCCCGCGCGATCTGCGCAGCTATCCCATGCCCCCTGCCGACGAGCCGCTGATTCCGGCCCTGATCGACCTCATCGGCTGATCAGAGGCCGCCCATCTTGCAGACAAGCTTCCATTCCGCGTCGGTGACGGGCTGCACCGACAGCCGCATGGAGGTCACCAGCGACATTTTCGCCAGCGCTGGCGTCATCTTCACCTGAGCCAGCGTCACGGGCTTCGGCAGCGGCTTCACGGCCTTGAAATCGACCATGCCGAACTTGCCGCTCTCGTCGGAGGGATCGGGATAAAAGGTCTTGATGACCTCGGCGATCCCGACGATCTCCTTGCCCTCGTTGGAATGATAGAAGAAGGCTTGATCGCCGATCTTCATCGCCATCAGCTGCTGCTTGGCGAGGTGATTGCGAACACCGTTCCAATGCGTGCCAGTGGCGCCGGCCGCAACCTGATCGGCCCACGACCATTTGGACGGTTCGCTCTTGACGAGCCAATGAGCCATGAAATTTGCTCCTGCAATCTGCGTATTTTTTCAAGCGCCACGCTAGAGGACGCCAAGAGGCGTCACAAGCCAGCGCTCGCCTCAGCCCTCGGCTTTCTGGGGACGTGCGAGAAGGGTGCCAATGGCATCTTCCACATTGATCGCGCCCGACAGGATCGCCGCCACGCTGCGCGCAATCGGCATGTCCACGTGCACGGACTCGGCCATCTCGACGAGAACCGGCGCGGTGAAAGCTCCTTCCGCGAGCTTGCCATGCGAGGCGGTGACGAGATCCTCGCCACGGCCCAGCGCAAAGCCCAGCGAATAGTTGCGCGACTGCACTGACGAGCAGGTCAGCACGAGATCGCCGAGGCCCGAAAGGCCCATCAGCGTCTCCGGCCGCGCGCCCGACGCCACGGCGAACCGCGCCAGTTCTGAAAAGCCGCGCGCGATCAGCGCCGCGCTGGCACTCGCCCCCAAGCCCCTCCCCGCCGCGATGCCGCACGCAATGGCCAGAACGTTCTTCGCCGCGCCGCCGATCTCGACGCCGCGAATGTCGGTCGAATGGTAGAGCCGAAGAGTCGTCGTGCCGAGCGCCCCCGAAAGCCAGGACGCAAGCTCTTCGGTCGCCGCCGCCAGCGTCACCGCAGTAGGCAGGCCACGCGCGACATCGTCGGCGAAACTCGGGCCCGACAATACGGCCACCGGCTGCCCGGGCAGGCACTCGGCGACGATATCGCTCACCAGACGATGCGTGCCACGCTCGATGCCCTTGGCGCAAACGACTATCGGTACACCGGCGCGCACGAGGCCCGTGAGCCTGCCGCAGAGATCGCGCAGCGCTTGGGCGGGCACCACGGCCAGCACGATATCGGCCCGCGACACGGCGGAAAGATCAGCTTCGGGCTGCACGCCGGGCGCCAGAGGAACGCCCGGGAGACGGCGCTTGTTCTCGCGGTCACGCGCCAGCTCCGCGACATGGTTCGCGTCGCGCGCCCAGAGCAGGACTTCGCGGCCCGGACGCGCGGCGGCATTGGCCAGCGCCGTGCCCCAGGCACCTGCGCCGAGCACGGCGATAGAATGGGGAGCATCGGCAATCGTCATCGGCTGGCCTGAAGTCTTTCGTTATCGGGACGCGCCCAAAGCGATTCGAAGAACGTGACAAAATGGCTGGCCGCATCGACGCTGTCGATCACGAACAGGTCGTTGTCCTGCCGCCGCATGCCTGAAAAGCTGAAATTGGCCGAGCCGCTGCGTAGCCGCGCGCGGTCGACCTGGTAGCTCTTCAGATGCATCAGCTCGCCATCGCCCTTGAAGCGCACCACGACCCCGGGCGTGTGCATCAGCGACCAGAACGGCCCCTGCCCCGGCTGGCGCCGAAAGCCCGGCTGCTCGGGATGGAGGTAGAGCCGCACGCGCACGCCGCGCTTCGCGGCCCGCACCAGCGCATCCATGAACGACTTGTCGGTCAGCACATAGGCAGCGAGATCGATCTCGCGCCGGGCCGAATCAATCAGATCGATATCGACGCGCGAGAGGTCCTGTTCAGGCGCATAGAACATGCGCACGGCGCCCAGCATCGGCTCGCGCGAAAACGGCCCCGGAGTCTGCGGCCATGGCGTTGCCGAAAAGACCGCCAGAGCGGCAAAGAGCCCCAATCGCCGCATCTGGCGCGTTCCCATGCAACCCACTCAGGCCATCATGCCTTTCCGTTGTGAGCCCGTTCGGCATTGACGTCGAGAGGCCAGCGCGGACGCGCGGCGAAGGTCATGTCGTCGGTCAGGCCGAGCCGCAGGCGCTCGATTCCCGTCCAGGCGATCATGGCGCCGTTGTCGGTGCAGAGATCGACGGGCGGCACGATGAGCGTCAGGCCCGCTTCGCCGGCAAACCGCGTCAGGGCCCGACGGATCGAGCCGTTGGCCGCAACGCCACCGGCCACGACCAGTGCAGTGGGATGTCCATCCTCCGCGCGAAACGCCTTCAGCGCGCCGCGCACCCGGTCGACGATCACATCGACCACCGCCGCCTGGAACGAGGCGCAGAGATCGGCCACATCGACGGGCCGCAAGGGCGCGATGCGGTCTGCCTCGAGCCGCACAGCGGTCTTCAACCCCGACAGCGAAAAATCAGCACCCGGCCGCCGCAGCATGGGCCGGGGAAAATTGAAGCGCATGGGATCGCCGCGCATCGCCTCGTTCTCGACCTGCGGACCGCCGGGGTATGGAAGGCCCAGCATCTTGGCGACCTTGTCGAAGGCCTCCCCGATGGCGTCGTCGATGGTCGTGCCCAGCCGCCGGTAATCGCCGACGCCGCGCACGGAGACGAGTTGCGTGTGACCGCCCGAGACGAGCAGCAGCAGATAGGGAAAGGCGATTCCGTCCGTCAGCCGCGCCGTCAGCGCGTGAGCCTCCAGGTGATTGACCGCAATAAATGGCTTTCCAATCGCCAGGGCCAGCGCTTTGCCGAAGGTGAGGCCGACGATCACGCCACCGATGAGGCCCGGTCCAGCCGCCGCCGCGATCGCGTCGAGATTCTTCAGCTTGACGCCGGACGCGCGCACCGCCCGTTCGACGAGGCGGTCGAGCACCTCCACATGGGCGCGGGCCGCGATCTCGGGCACCACGCCGCCATAGGCCGCATGCTCGGCAATCTGGCTCATCACTTCGTTGGAGAGAATGTCCCCATGACCCGACGCAGACAGGCCGACGACAGAGGCGGCCGTTTCGTCGCAAGTGGTTTCAATTCCAAGGACGCGCATGATCTCGTTTTCTGCGAAGGGCCGCTCTTCCGTGCCCGGGCGCGACACCCTATAGTCCGCGCCATTCAGGATGCAACTGTGAGGATGGAATGCCGGGTCTGCCGTGGATGAAGATTGGGACGCGCGGCAGTCCGCTGGCCTTGGCGCAAGCCTATGAGACGCGCCGCCTCCTCGCGGCGGCCCACGATCTGCCCGAAAGCAGGATCGAGCTCGTCGTCATCCGCACGACCGGCGACATGATTCAGGACCGTCCTTTGTCCGAGGCCGGCGGCAAGGGCCTGTTCACGAAAGAGCTCGATATCGCGCTGCTCGACGGCAGCATCGATATCGCGGTTCATTCCTCGAAGGACCTGCCGACACTCCTCCCCGAGGGCCTCGAGGTCGCGGGCTACCTGCCACGCGAGGACGTGCGCGACGTCTTTATTTCGCCGCGTGCTTCGAGCCTCCAGACGCTCGCGCCGGGCTCGCTGGTGGGAACGGCCTCGCTGCGCCGTCAGGCCCTTGTCAAGAAAATGCGCCCTGATCTGAGGGTTGGCCTGTTGCGCGGCAATGTTCAGACGCGGCTCGGAAAACTCGCCTGCGGCGAGGTGGATGCGACGTTGCTCGCGCTCGCTGGGCTTAAGCGGCTCGGTCTCGTCGACCACGCCACGCAGATCCTCGATGTGGAAAGCTTTCTGCCGGCAGTTGGCCAGGGCGCCATCGGCATCACAGTGCGCACCGACGACCACGCGACCCGCATTCAGCTCGGCTTCGTGCTCGATCCCGCGACCGGCTTCGCACTCAACCTCGAACGCGCCTTCCTGCGCGTGCTCGATGGCTCCTGCCGCACGCCCATCGCGGGCCTCGCGCGCGTGAGCGATGGCACCCTGTCCTTTCGCGGCCTCATCCTGCGCAGCGATGGATCGGAAAGCTATGAGGTGAAGATGAGCGGCCCGGTCGAAGATGCCGAGAGAATCGGCATCCGCGCGGGCAATGACCTGCTCTCCCGCGCGCCTGCGGACATATTGGCGCATTGAACCATGCGAATTCTCCTCACCCGGCCAGAGGCGGATGGAGAGCGGACGGCGGCGCGGCTCGAGAGCCTTGGGCATGAGGTGCTTCGCGGCCCCGTGCTGGAGATCGTCCCCACGCGAACCCCAGTGCCGGACGCACCTTTCGACGCGCTGATCGCCACGAGCGCTCATGCGTTTCTGGATCTCCAGGGCGCGATCACGCATTTGCGCAGCCTGCCCATTCATGTCGCTGGTATGCGCACGGCGGTCGCGGCCAAGCGCGCGGGCTTCGACCATCCCGGCATCGTCGCCCGCGACGCGCGGGATCTCGCCACCGCCATTCTCGCGCAGACCCCCTCGGCTGCCCGTTTTCTCTATCTTACTGCCCTCGACAGGCGTCCCGACATCGAATCTCGGCTCGCGGCTGCGGGTCACGACGTCACGCCTTGCATCACCTATGAAGCGAGCGCGGTCGGCAACCTGCCGCTCGACGTGATAGAGGCTCTGCGTCAGGGCACAGTTGACGCCGTCCTGCATTTTTCACCGCGCAGCGCGGAGCTGTATCTCGCGCTCGCCCGCCGCGCAGGCTTTCTCGACGAAGCACTCCGCCCGCTGCAGGTCGCCATTTCGGATGCAGCCGCCGAAAGCCTCCGTCCCACAGCGACCCGGCTCGCCGTCGCGCGCGCACCCGATCTCGACGCCATGATCGCCTGCCTTCCCTAAGTCAGCCCCGCCTTTTCGCCCTCTTGTTCATCGGCGCGGAATGCCGCTATCGTGGCTGCATAAAAAAAGAACGGGAGGAACAATCATGCTGAAATCCTGGGCACGCCTTTCCGGCGCAGCTCTCGTTACGGTCTTGCTTGGCGGCACCGCGCAGGCGCAGTCTCCTGACAAGACGGCGGCCGAACAGGCCTATTTCAAGGGCAAGACCGTGCGTCTCGTCGTCGGCTACGGCGCCGGCGGCGGCTACGATGTCTACGCGCGCATGGTCGCGCCCCATATCGGAAAACACCTCGGCGCCAATATCATCGTGGAGAACCAGCCGGGCGCCGGTGGCCTTTCCGCCCTCAACACGATTTCGATCACCCCGCCCGACGGCCTGCACATGATGATCGTCAATGGTGCGGGGGCGGCGCTCGCGCAGCTCGTGAACGGTGTTGGCGTGCGCTACGACCTCGGCAAACTCGGCCATCTGGGAACGGTCGCCGCCTCCCCCTGGATTTGGCTCGTCGCTCCGCAAGCCAAGATCCAGACACCGCAGGACGCCATGAATGCGGGCCGTGAAATCATGTGGTCGGCCACCGGCCCAATGGACGGGCTCGGCGACGGCGCGCAATTCACCTGCGAGGCCCTGCAGATGAAGTGCAAGGTCGTCATGGGTTACAACGGCTCGAATCAGGCCGCACTCGCCGTCACCCGGGGAGAAATGGACTCGATCTACGTGTCCGACACGTCGGCCAACAATTACGTTAAATCAGGCCAAAATCGCGCTGTCGCGGCCATGGCCCGAAAGCGCTCGCGGTTCTTCCCAGATGTGCCCACGATCTTCGAAGTGGCGAAACTGACGCCAGATCAGGCTTGGCTCTTCGACTTCCGCGCCAACATTGAGGATCTCGGCCGCATTCTCGTCGTGCCGCCCGGCATGGCGCCCGAACGGCTCGCTTTCATGCAGGACGCCGTGAAGAAAGCACTCACCGACGCGGACGTGATCGCCGAGGGGGAACGTACACAGCGCTACATCGATTTCCAGGATGCAGAGACGACGCGCAAGCGCACTCTGTCGGTTGTCGCAGACGTGACGCCCGCGCAGAAAGAACGCGTGAAGAGCATTCTGGACGTGAAATAACATCGGCAAAGCCGGGCCGCCCGCGTGAGACGCGGGCGGGGGCATGGGGGACGACGAATGGCAGGCGTAAAATTCTGGGGTGCGGCGCTCTTGGCGTTCGCGCTGACCCCCGGCTCCGTTCTGGCGCAAACGAGCACCGCGACAGGCCAGCCCTCAAAGGGTGAAGCGGTCGCCATCGCGGGCGATTGCGTGGTCTGCCATTCCCTCCCCCAGGGCGCACCCAATGCGGGCGGCCTGAAAATGACGACGCCGCTCGGCCCGATCTACACGACCAACATCACGCCCGATAAAGACACCGGCATCGGCAAGTGGAGTTTCGAGGATTTCGACCGCGCCATGCGGCTGGGCATCAGCGCGGATGGGCGGCGGCTCTACCCCGCCATGCCCTATCCCTCCTATGCAAAAATGTCCGAAGCGGACCTGCGCGCCCTCTATGATTATTACATGAAAGAGGTGAAGCCGGTCCGCCAGACCAATACGCCCAACGAGATCCCCTTCCCGCTCAACGCGCGCTGGCCTTTGGCCGCGTGGAACTGGGCGGCCGCCGACCTCTCGCGCTATGTGACGAAACCCAATCTCGACGCGCAATGGAATCGCGGCGCTTATCTGGTGCAGGGGGCCGGACATTGCGGCGCCTGCCACACACCGCGCGGCGTCCTGTTCCAGGAAAAAGCCAGCGACGAGAGCGGCGCCTCCTGGCTTACCGGCTTCAATCTCGACAATTGGTCCGCGCCAAACCTGCGCGGCGATGCCAACACCGGGCTCGGGCGCTGGACCGAGGCGGATATCGTCTCTTTCCTGAAAAACGGCCAGAGCCGCTTCGGCACAGCCTTCGGCACCATGCGCGAAGTCGTCGAATATTCGACCGCGCGCATGAGCGACGACGATCTCGCGGCCATCGCGAAATATCTGAAATCGCTGCCGCCGGCCTTTCCGTCGCGCGAACTCGCCTGGGTTTCCGACGACACCACCGCGCGCGAACTCAAGGCCGGCCATTTCGACCAGCGCGGCTCAGCCTCCTACATGCGCCAATGCGCCTCCTGCCATGGCGTCGATGGCAAGGGACGCTCGGCCGATGCCAGCAAGCCGGATCTGCCCCCACTCGCGGGCAACCCGGCCGTGCTCGATCCCGATCCTGCTTCGCTCATTCGCGCGGTGCTGAACGGCGTGCCGCGCCTCGGCGTGCAAGCAGGAACGGCGCCCGACTGGATGCCGCACTTTCGCACCTGGCTCGGGGATGCCGAAATCGCCGATCGCGTCGCCTTCATGCGCACCAGCTGGGGCACCCGCGCCGGGCCGGTGAGCGTGGACGCCGTCGCCAAGATGCGCAAGGCGACCGATCCGCAGGAGCCGCTCGTCCTGCGGATGCGCTGAGCGCGAGCGTTTTTCTGGTCGTCGCCAGCGAAATTCTGCTAGTCCTGCCGGGATGACCGACGCACACGAATCCCCGGCGACCGGCGCATCGGTCGCCGACGTCCTCGTGCCCGTCGCGGTCGATATCGCCTATTCCTACAAGATTCCCGCCGGGCTCGTTCTGAAGCCCGGCGACTTCGTCAATGTGCCCCTCGGCACGCGCGAGACGACAGGCGTCGTCTGGGCGACACGCGACGCGGGCGGTTCGAACCTCAAATCCATTATCGAGAAGCGCGACCTGCCAGCCCTCGCCGCCCCCCTGCGGCGGTTCGTCGATTGGGTCGCCGCCTGGACGCTGGCCCCGCGCGGCATGGTGCTGCGCATGGGCATCCGCGCCCCGGATTCGGCCGGGCCCGAACCCGTTCGCATCGGTGTGCGCATCGCCGGAGAACCCGGTGCGCCCAAACTGCCCCAGCGCATGACACCTGCCCGAGCCCGCGTCGTCGCAGCGGCCGAAGACGGTTTCTCCCGGCCGAAGTCCGCACTCGCTTTGCTGGCCGGCTGCTCGCAGGGCGTCGTGGACGCGCTGATCGACGAGGGCACGCTGGAGGCCATCGCCTTGCCGCCCGAGCCCGTCGCCCTGGCACCCGACCCCGCATTCGCGATCACAGCGCTCGAGCCAGACCAAAGGGAAGCCGCGGACGCCCTTCGCGCGTCGGTCTTGGCAGCCAATTTCTCGGTCACCCTGCTCGAAGGCATCACCGGATCGGGCAAGACGGAGGTCTATTTCGAGGCCGTCGCCGCAGCCATCGAGTCAGGGCGTCAGGCGCTGATCCTGATGCCGGAAATCGCGCTGACCGCGCAATTTCTCGACCGTTTCGCGGCACGCTTCGGCGCGCGTCCGGCTGAATGGCATTCAGGCGTTGCCTCGCGCAAACGCGCCCGCATCTGGGCTGGCGTCGCCTCGGGCGATGTGCGCGTGGTGGCGGGCGCGCGTTCGGCTTTGTTCCTGCCCTTTAGGGAAATCGGCCTCATCGTCGTCGATGAGGAACACGAAGCGGCCTACAAGCAGGACGATGGCGTGTCGTATCACGCCCGCGACATGTCGGTCGTGCGTGGGCGGCTTGAAGCCGCCTCCGTCATACTGGCTTCCGCGACGCCCTCCATCGAGACGCGCGTCAATGCCGAGCAGGGCCGCTACAAACATCTGAAACTCGGCGCGCGCTTCGGCGGCCGCCGCTTGCCGGAACTCGACGCCATCGATCTGCGCGTCGCAGCAGCCCCGCTCGGCAAATGGATCGCGCCGCGCCTTGCCGAAACGGTGCGCCAGACGGTGGCACGCGGCGAACAGGCGCTGCTTTTCCTCAACCGGCGCGGCTATGCGCCGCTGACTTTATGCAACGCCTGCGGCCATCGTTTCCAATGTCCGCAATGCACGGCCTGGCTCGTGGAACACCGATTCCGCAAGGCGCTCGTGTGCCATCATTGCGGCCATGTCGAGCGGCGCCCCGATAAATGTCCCGAATGCGACGCCGTGGATTCGCTGACCGCCTGCGGGCCAGGCGTCGAACGGCTCGCCGAGGAAGCCGCCGCCCTGTTCCCGGAAGCGCGTACGCTCGTCCTCTCCTCCGACTTTCCCGGCGGCACCGAGCGGATGCGGCGTGAACTCGACGAGATCGCCAACGGTGCCTGCGACATCGTCATCGGCACGCAACTCGTCGCCAAGGGCCACAACTTTCCACTGCTGACCTTGGTCGGGGTGATCGACGCCGATGTCGGCCTGTCGAACGGCGATCCGCGCGCGGCCGAACGCACGTTCCAGCTGCTACAACAGGTCACGGGTCGCGCGGGACGTGGAGACAAGCCGGGACGCGGCCTCATCCAGACGTGGCAGCCCGAGCATCCCGTTCTGCGCGCGCTACTCTCGGGCGACAGCGAACGCTTCTATGCCGAGGAGACGGAGCAACGCCGCCGCGCGGGGCTGCCGCCCTTCGGCCGTCTCGCCGCCATCGTGGTCTCGGGAAATGATCGTGCTTCGGCTGAAAATCATGCGCGCGCTCTGGTGCGTGCGGCAAACTCCCTGCCGCCCAGCGACAAATGGAAAATGACACCTGTCGGCGCCATGCCCGGCGACAACGAGGTCATGCTGCTTGGCCCCGCCGAAGCGCCCATCGCGGTGGTGCGCGGGCGCCATCGCTTCCGGCTGCTCGTCAAGGCGCCGCGCTCGGCCGACATGCAGGCTTTTCTGCGCGCCGTGCTGAAGGCCGCGCCGCCCGATCGCGGCGGCGTGCGCACCGCGATCGACGTCGATCCGCAAAGTTTTCTGTAGCTATTTGCCCGAGACGATGACGGCCACCGGCTCACTTTCCTTGCCGGTGATCGTCACGGTTTCGTAGAAGGCGCCGCCTTCCTGCATCTGCGTTTTCGCATCGACCCAGGCCTTCTGCGTCGCCACGAAATAATCGCCCGGCGCGACATGTTCGAAGATGAAGCGGCCATTGGATTCCGCCTTGGTGCTGCGTGTCATCGCCGCGTAATCCTCATTCGCTTCCATGTTGCGATAGAGGAAAGCGCCCCGGAATTTGCCGGATGGAAACAGCAGCGCGAAGCGCTTGCGCGCATAAGTCGTGGCGGGCACGAGCCGCACCGTCTCACCCGCCGCCGCCATCACCTTGCCGCCGCGCGCCGAGAGAAAAGCGTGGCCTTCCCCTGCGTGTTGATGAAGGCCGCCTCCTTCGCATCGAAGGCCACATCGGGCGGAGCCATGGTTCCGCAGGCAGAAAGCGTGAGAAGGGACATCAGCAGCATGGGAATGCGCATGGAACACCTGCAATCAAAAAAGAAAACGCTATGGAAGCAAAAGAACGAGCATCGAAGCGGTCCGAAAAATGGGCCGCTCCTTTAGGTCACAGGATCGACCGAAGCCAAAAAACTCAGCTGCGGTAGTCGCCGTTGATCGCAATATATTCCTTGGTGAGATCGCACGTCCAGACCGTCCACTCGCCCTTGCCGACGCCGACATCGACGCGCATGTCGATCTTCTCGCCCTGCATATAGGCGGAGACCTTGGCCTCGTCGTAGGTCTGGTCGCGCAAGCCTTTGTGCGCCACGCGGAAATCGCCGAACCAGATGGCGAGCTT
>JAQGKN010000150.1 GCA_028290085.1 Hyphomicrobiales bacterium | reverse complement strand
GCGAAAATCGCGATTTTCGGTTGGTACGTGGCCAGAGCCAAAACGAATGCGGCGATTGCGCATATGTGGCGGTGCTTCAATCCTTTTAGCCGGTCGAGCGCGAGTACACCCAGAAGCGCCAGAGTGTCTCCGAAAACGAACGATAGATGATCGACGGAAAACGAATAATAATCCAGAAGCGCCGGATGAAAGCTGAAGAGGAATACAAGAAGTACGATCGTCAGACGGTCTCGAACGTTCCATATCGACGAGAAAATGAATGCATTAATGATCTGGAGACCTGCCGCTAGCCCGATTTGCAGCGTGGGAACCCCGGATCCGCCGGTTAATTGTATCAGGACGTCAGCGAACCAGCGACCCTCGTAAAGTGTCTTGAACGATGGATAGCGATACACCCAAACATTCGGAAACGTATGATTGGTGAAGCCGATATGCGTGAAGAAGTAGTTGTAGATCAAGAACATCATAAAATAGGCGGCGCAAAACAACGCGCATGCGAACTGTAGGGTGCCGGGGGAACCGACGAAATCAGCGGGGATGTTCTTTCGAGGCATATAACGCAAAACGAAGGCCTTATTTAGATATGTTTTTTAGCTAATCGAATGTTTCAAATATTCCAGCTATCTGGCTCAAAGGTTACCAGCGCATTTTGAGATCGTAACCCAATTTGGGCATATTGCAACGGTCAACTCGTTTGCAACTTCGTTGAGCTCCCAGCATGCCGCACGGCACGAGCCAGAATCAGAACGTTCGTTCCGCATAAAAAGGCGGCCACGCGGGCCGCCTTTCGCATACTCATTCCGCGGCGTGCGCCTGCGTCTGTACCTGCGTGTTGACGAGGTCAAACGCCGAGACGGTATTTTCCAGCATGCCCCAACTTTTGAGCCATTCATACGTACGGCTCAGCTCACCGTCGGGGATGGCCGCTGGCTCGGTGATGACGATGCGGCTCTCGCGCAGATCTGAGGGTTTGAGTTGCGCGACCTTGGGGTCGCGGTCGGCGTAATAATCGATGAAGTAATGCATGTAAGCCGCTTTGTCGGCGTTGATGCGTTTCACCGCTTCCAGAACGGCCTTGTTGAAGGCGGTATATGTCTCGACGTCGACCTTGTCGGAGGCGACTTCGGTGCCGTGGTAGAGAGTGCCGCAGACAATACGGCAGCCCTGCTTTTCAGCGAGCGTGATGTAGGGCTCGGTCAGCGTTGTTGCTTCGACGTCGCCACGCATCAGCGCTTCATAGCGTTGTTGCGAACCATTCGGCGCGTTGCAAAGGCTGATGCGTTCGCGCGGCAGGAAGCCCTCCATCAGCTGGATGGCTGCGTAATGACTGCCGAAATAGAAGGGCACACCCACTGTGACATCTGCAAGTTGCTGGGGTGTGAACACTTTCGACTCCGGCCGAACCATGATCGCCGTGTAAGTAACAATGGCGCGGCGTCCGATCTGGCGGCTGCCGACCGACGTGTCCTGCACGCGGCAGTAATTGCCCCATTCACATGCATTGTACATGTCTGCCTTGCCCCGTTCGAGTAGGCTGCCATGGCTGGCGAAGGGGTTGGCGCCTTTGGGCGTAGTCTGGGCATGATCGGGGCCGCGCGCGGAATGTTCGCGCTCGATCCACTCGATTTGCAGCCCTTCCTTTTCAAAAAGGCCTTCTTTATAGGCCACGAGTTCCGGCAGACCTTGGAATGGCGCCGTACTTTCCAGCTTAAGAACCTTCATCATGTTTCTCCCGGTATCGTTTGCCTCCGTCGATCAGCGAGAGGCAGTATGGACCCGTTGCAAGAGGATGCAAGATCCGTGCAGGATTGGCATCAGGATTGCTTTGCATGTTGCAACCCAGGGAGCATTGCCGATGATCGTGCTGGCCGCTTCATCATCTGCGCGGCTGATGCAAAGGGAATGAGCTTCGCCTCGATCCCCTCGTCCTTGAAGTAACCGCGCTCGGCCGCGATGAAAAATCCGGCATCGGTCGCCACACTGGTCGTACCGATGGTGACGGTTTCCGCATCTGCCGGAAAAGCCGCTCCCATAAGCGACAGAGCGAGCGGACATGCCCGAAGAAAACGCGAGATGGGCGCGCCGCTCGGTACAGGACAGCTGGATGTCGGCAGCGGCACGGTCGCCGCCGGGCTCTACAATGGTGTGTCACGCGGCATCAATTTGCGCGTAGTCGCCGACAAGGGATCGATCACGCCGGGCTACGAATATTCCACGCTCGTCATCCGCAAGGATCTCGCCGACAGCGGCGCCTATCGTTCGCTGCGCGATCTGAAGGGACTGAAAATCGCCACTGCGGCTTTGGGCGCAGGGTCGGAATCGTCTCTCAACGAAGCCTTGAAGAAAGGCGGTCTGCGATATGAGGACGTGGACGTCGTCTATATGGGCTTTCCTGAAATGTACGCGGCGCTGAGCAACAATGCGATCGATGGTGGCGTCACCAACGAACCCACATTGTCGATGGTGATCAACAAGGGCCTCGCCGTCCGCGCGAGTGACAAGGTAATCTATCCGGGACAGCAGACCGCCGTTGTCCTGTACTCCGAACAATTCATGCAGCAGAAGCGCCCGCTCGCGGAGCGTTTCATGGTGGCCTATGTGCATGCCGTGCGCGACTACAACGACGCCTTGAAAGAGGGAAAGCTCGCCGGACCGGGCGCCGATGCAATCATCGATATCCTCACAAAATCGACAGCGATCAAGGACCCCGAAGTTTATCGGAATATGAGCGCCTTCGCGGTCGACCCGGATGGGGGCATCAATCTGCCGACGCTGAATAACGATCTGAGCTTCTTCCGCAGCCGAGGGCTGGTGACGGACAAGACGATGACGGCAGCGACCCTGGTGGATGAGTCCTTCGCCGCCAACGCCGCCCGGAAGCTTGGGCCTTATGTCCGCAAGCCCTGAGCACTATTTCGCGTAAGAGGCGAAAAACTCATCGAGCTGGCTCTTGGTCAGCGGCTCGCGCATGAACTTCATCTCGACGGCATCCTTCGTCGCGTCGTCGACGCCCGAAAGCGAGGTGAGCGCGAGCGCCTTCTTCGGGAAGAATTCTTCGCGCACCTGCACCGCCACATCTTCAGCGATGCCGGAGAATTCCGAATAGGCCTTGATGGCAGCGGGGTCCGTGTACATCCAGTCGAGTGTTTAGGCATAGGCGGCGCGAAAGGCATCGAGCACTTTGGGGCGATCCTGGATCAGCGACAGGTTGCCAAGGATGACGCGTACAGTCTGGTTTTGAAATTCAGGCAGTTCGGCTTCCCGTGCCACGACGCGGATCGTGCCGCTGCGGATCTGGGCGATGCCGAAGGGTGGTCCTGCCCAGCCAATGTCGATCTGGTTTGACATGACCTGCGTGAAGGTGGCCGTGGGGCTGCCTGTACCGGTGGGCTTCACGTCGATGCCATAGAGTTTCCGCAAGCCGAGAAGCGCCATGTAGCTCGATGAGCCCATGGTCGAATAGGCCATGGTCTTGCCCGCAGCGTCCTTTAAAGATTTGATCGGTGAGGCGGCCGGGACATACCAGTAGATGTCGGGTCCAGTGGATGCATTGGCAACCGGGCGAACCGGGGCGCCCTTCACAAAAGCCGACATGCTCGCTGCCAGGCCGAGGCCAATGCCGATGTCGGCGCTGCCAGATGCGACCGCCTGGAGGGTCTCGCCACCACCTTGTGTCCAGAGGACCTGCACGTCGAGACCGTGTTTCTTGAATAGACCAGAGCGCTGACCGAGTTCGGCGGCGGCGGTTTCCCAGTTCCCGCGCGCGCCGGACGCGATCGTGAGTTTCGTCTGCGCCTGCGCAAGAGGCGCACAGGCCACGAGTGTGGCCGCCAAAATAATCGTCCGATGCATGCCTGTTCCCCCCGCGCGCGGCCTGGCCGCCCCAACCATGCTGATCCAGCAAGGTTTGGGCTGCAAGCGCGAAGGTGGTCAGATCGCGTGATCCGGATGGATCGGGCAGGTGCCCGCGCGGCCGACATCAATCTGGAATGTCGGATGATTGATGCTGAAGTGCTCTTTGACCTCGGCGGCCGCCTCAGCCAGCATGGCATCGCCGGGGTGCCCGTCGGGCATAACGAGATGGCACGTCAGCGCGACGTCGCGCGTGGACAATGACCAGACATGGAGATGGCGCACATCGGTGACGCCGGGCAGGCTCAGCAGATAGGTGCGAAGCTCGCCCATGTCCGTGCCCTCGGGAACACCCGAAAGCACCATGGTCGTCGCGGATTTCAGCAGATCCCACGTGCTCCAAAGGATCACGGCGTTCAGCACGAGGCTCATCATTGGATCGATCCAGAACAGGCCCGTCATCGCGATGATGAAGCCTGCGAGCACCACCCCGGCAGACAGGCCGGCATCGGCGGCCATGTGGATGAAGGCGGCGCGGACGTTGATGTCACCCTTGCGGCCACTCGCGAACATCCAGGCAGTGATGCCATTCACGAAGACGCCGATTGCGGCGATGACCATGACTGTGGTGGTGGCGACGGGCTCCGGCGCTATCATGCGCTGAATGGCTTCCCAGCCGATGGCGCCGACAGCGACCAGCAGGAACATGGCGTTCAGCAGGGCCGCCAGAATGGAAGACTTGCCGAGCCCATAGGTAAAGCGAGCAGAGGGCTTCCGGCGCGAAAGGATCACGCCGATCCAGGCGACCACGAGCCCGAGCACGTCGCCCAGGTTGTGGCCTGCGTCGGCGAGCAGGGCGACGGAATTGCCGAGCAGGCCATAGATAACCTCGACGACGACGAAGCCGGTGTTCAGGATGAGGCCGATGGCAAAAGCCTTGCCGAAATCCTTGGGGGCATGATCGTGTCCATGCCCATGGACGCCGTGGCCATGTGGAGCATGGGCCGCGTGGCTGTGCCCCGAATGGTCCTGATGATTGTGGGCGTGGTGATCGTGTGCGCTGGTCACGGCTTGGTTTCGTCCTGTCGGGCTATTTCAGATAAGTTCTGAGGATGTCGATTAGATCCTGGGCTCCGCGCGCCCGCTCCGGGTCGGGCTCATGCCTGGGATCGACGATATGTTCGCGGATGTGGTGTTCCATCAGCTCGAGCGTGAGGCCGCCAACGGCTCCGCGCACCGCGGCAACGAGCTGGAGAATGGCTGCGCAATCGGCCTCAGCCTCGAGCGCGCGCTCCACCGCCTCGATCTGTCCCCGGATGCGGCGGACGCGAGCGACGAGCTTTGGTTTATCAGCAAT
>JAQGKN010000149.1 GCA_028290085.1 Hyphomicrobiales bacterium | reverse complement strand
GGCCGTGCCCGCCAAACCCGAACCGAAAAAGCGCGTCGTGGGCAATCGCCCCGCCGACGTGCGCCTCACCCATCCCGACCGAGTGTTGTGGCCCGAAGCAGGTATCACCAAAGAGGCGCTCGCCGATTATTACACAATGGTTTGGCCGCGGATCGAGAAGCACATCGCCGCCCGTCCGCTGGCCCTCGTGCGTTGCCCGACTGGCATCGGCCATTGCTTCTTTCAGAAACATACGTGGGACGGGATGTCGGGTGAAATCAAAGAGGTGAGCGATCCGCACGACAAGGAGAAGCTGGTTTCCGTATCGTCCCTGTCGGGACTGCTCGGCCTCGTACAGGCGAGCGTTCTTGAAATCCACCCTTGGGGCACAAAGGCCGATGATCTCGACCGCCCGGACCAGCTGACGATCGATCTCGATCCCGGCGACAATGTTGCTTGGGCGGATCTCGTCTCGGGTGCGCGCGAAGTGCGCGATCGGCTGGCGAGGTCCGGCCTGAAGAGCTTTGCAAAAACCACGGGTGGAAAGGGCCTGCACGTCGTCGTGCCGCTTGTTCCTTCGGCGGATTGGGACAGTGCAAAAGCCTTCTGCCGGCAGCTTGCAGAAGCCATGGCGGCGGATTCGCCACAGCGCTACGTCGCGACCATGACGAAAGCCGCGCGCAGCGGGCGCATCTATGTCGACTATCTGCGTAATGGGCGAGGCGCCACGGCCGTTGCCGCATACTCAACCCGTGCACGCCCGGAATGCGGGGTTTCGACACCGGTCACATTCGAAGAGCTGGATGTCTTGCGCAGCGGCGACCATTTCACGCTGTCCAATTTGGCGCGGCGGCTCGAATTTCTGAGTGAAGATCCGTGGGCAGATTTCTTCAAGGTGAAGCAGAAACTGCCCGCGATCGCTGAGCCGAGGAAGCGCTCAAAAGCGGCCAGGCCACGCGCTGCGCGATCTGGAACTTCACGGACGACGATTCGTTAAGCGCTCGCTTCCCAACCTTCGTACAGGAGCTGATCATGGCTGCCGTCAAAACGATGAACGACCTCTTCATGCATACGCTGAAGGACATTTATTACGCCGAGAAGCTGATCTATCGCAGCCTGCCGAAAATGGCCAAGCAGGCCGCGTCATCTGAATTGAAGCAGGCTTTTGAAAAGCACCGCGAGGAAACCGAGGGCCAGATCGAGCGCCTCGAGCAGATTTTTGAGCAATGCAATGTCGCAGCGCGCGGCGTGCGTTGCGAAGCCATGGACGGCATCATCGCCGAGGCCAAGGACATCATGGACGAGGTCGAGGACGACGAAGTGCGCGATGCCGGAATGCTGGCGGCAGCCCAGACTGTCGAGCATTACGAAATTTCTCGCTACGGCACGATGATCGCGTGGGCGAACCAGCTCGGCATGAAGGACGCGGCGCGGCTTCTGCAGCAGACGCTGGACGAAGAGAAGAAAACCGACAAGCTCCTCAGCGATATGGCCATGAAGAGCGTGAACCAGACTGCGGCGTGACGCTGTCTGACATTCCAGGGAGAAACGACGTGCAGGACGCCCCCGTGCAGATCGACCAGGAAAAAGCCCGTCAGGGGAAGCGCGGCAACAAGGTCAGTTTCGTACTGGCAATCTCGCTGGCGCTTGCCGTCATCATCGGCGCCGTTCTCTACATGACCGTCTATTGAGGGTTGAATCGGGCCAAAAAGAAGGGCGCCTCACGGGCGCCCTTTTTCGTTCGAAACCCTGCCAAGCTAGCTTGTGGGGACACCGGGCCGGAGCCCGGTCGCGCAGATATCAGCGGCGGCAGATTTCACGGCCGTAGTCGTCGATGTAGCAACGGCTATAACGGGGTGTCGTCTCTGCGCCGATGATCGCGCCGCCGGCCGCGCCGATTGCCGCCCCCGCCAATGCACCACCAGCCCTGCCGGTTGCCAAGCCACCTACGACAGCACCTGTCGCGCCGCCGATTGCTGCGCCGCCAAGGGCGCGGTCACCACGTTCGGTCGCGCAGCCCGCCAATGCCAAGGCCAAGGTCGATGCAATCATAATTTTTTTCACGGCGTCCTCCATTGCAGCGCTTCATGCCGACGGCAACGCAGCGGGAGAAAAGATAGTTCCGCTTCGCCCTTTTTCGGACAATTCCTCAGCCTCTCTTGAGGCTTGTAGGATTCGTAGCTCAAAAAAAGCAGAACCTTGGCAGGAACTCATTTGCGTAGCTCGCGTTATCCTCGGTGATCTTGAACGCAACAGCACGAGTTGTCTTATGGAAGAGAAAAAGAAATCGTTGCGCGGCTTCGCCGCCATGAGCCCCGAGCGCCAGCGCGAGATCGCGCGCAAGGGTGGCGAGAGTGTGCCGAACGAAAAGCGCAGTTTCTCGCAAAATCCCGGCCTCGCCGCTGAAGCCGGGCGCAAGGGAGGGCAGAATGTGAACCCTGCCAAGCGCAGTTTCTCGCAAAATCACGAATTGGCTTCCCAGGCCGGCCGAAAAGGCGGGCATGCCTCCCACGGCGGCACGAAGACCAAGTCGGACGTCGCCGAGACCGAATGAGGTTTCGGGTGTCGCGGCGTCGCCTCCAAGGAGGCACGCCGGGCCACGGGTCCTAAATTTCGTGGTCGGCAATAAAAAAGCGCCGCGTTGAACGCGGCGCTTTTCCCGATTGCTATGGGATAGGTCAGGACGCGCCCTGGGTCGCGGCCCGGCGATTGCCGTGGGACGAATGCCCGCCTTTTCGTCCGGCCTCCGACGCCAGTTGATGGTTCTGCGAGAAGCTGCGCTTCTCGTTGGGAACGCTGCGTCCACCCTTACGCGCGATCTCGCGCTGCTTGTCGCGATCCATGGATGCGAACCCACGATTCGACGTCGACTTGCGCTCCTGCTGCATGCGATCCTCCTCGTTGCGACCTGAGCGGGTAACGGGAAAGATCGTTAACGGTTCCCCATTTCGGGGCCGCGCTCTCTAGACACAAAGCTTTGAAAAGAAAAGACTTGCGGCAAGCTCATCCACCGCCCGGGTGGCTGGTGCTCAGGGCCGCGCCCGCGGCGGCAAAGTTCCGCCCAGCGCCGCGCCGATCAGCAACAGGCAGGGCCCGGACGGCTTCGCCTCCGCCACCAGCCCCGGCAGCGTGCCGATTGTTCCGACGATCCGGCGT
>JAQGKN010000115.1 GCA_028290085.1 Hyphomicrobiales bacterium | reverse complement strand
CACAGGCCCTGGCCGCAGCTTTCGCGTGCGCCCTTCAGGTCGAAGCGCAGGGTCAGCATGTCGATGATCGTCTCATGCGGAATGACGTCGAGGCTGACGGATCGGCCGTTGAGTGTAAAGCGGATGGTCCGGGGTGTCGTCACGTCAGTCTCCCGCCAATGGGGTGCCGTTTGCCTCTTGCAACGCGCGGAAAATCGATTCCGGCGTAATGGGCAGATCGGTCAGATGAATGCCGATAGCGTCGGCGACGGCATTGCCGATGGCCGGTGACAGCGCGATGGTCGTGCTCTCGCCGGCGCCCTTGGCGCCAAAGGGTCCGTCCTTCTGCCGCGACTCCACATATTCATTGATGAACTCGCGCGGCATGTCGAGCAGGTTCGGGATCTTGTAGTCGGCGAGCGAACCGTTGGTCAGTTGCCCGTCGCGGAACACCATGTTTTCCGTAAGCGTGAAGCCGAGTTGCATGATGCCCGCGCCCGAGAGCTGCTGCTGCACCATCTTCGGATTTATTGCAGTGCCGACATCGGCCACGTTGACGAGCTTGGTCACAGTGATGTGGCCCGTCTCGGTGTCGATCTCGACCTCCGCGCCTGCCGCGCCGACGCCCCAGAAAGGCGTGGCCTTGGTTGACTGCCCCGTCTTCGTGTCGGGTTTCTCGTAGGCCGGGATGAAGCTGCCGGTGCCGATGATGTTGCCCGCCTGCATGCCGTATTTACGGCGAAGCAGCTCCGCCAGGGGCACATTGCTGCCTTCGGGCATGCCAAGTTCGACTGCCAGCGCGGCAATCTTGGCCTTTGCCTCTTCGGCTGCGAGACGCACCGCCGTGCCCATGTGGAAGGTCGAGCGCGAGCCGAGTGTGCCCATGTCGTAGGGCGTCACGTCCGTATCTGGATGAATGACGCGGATTGAGGCCGCGTCGATGTTCAGAACCTCGGCGGCGATCTGCGCCATCACCGTGTCCGAGCCCTGCCCCATATCGACCGTGCCGATATAGAGACCGCAGCTGCCGTCGCCATACATGTTGACGATGGCGACCGAGGTCGTGGGCGCCGTGATGCCTTTGAAGCCGATAGCGATGCCGCGACCGCGACGGATGCGGCCCGTCCCTTTGTCGAGCGGTATGTCCCAGTTCATGCGATCGACAAGGTGGTCGAGCACCTGATCGAGCGCTGCGTCGCGCATCAGCGTGCCCGATGCCTGCGGCCGCCCTTCGCGCAGAAGGTTCTGCCGGCGGAACGCAATCTTGTCGAAGCCCAGCGCGTCGGCGATCATGTCCGTGTGGCGCTCATAGGCCCAGGCGGTCTGGGGCGCGCCGAAGCCGCGTAACGCGCCGCAGGGCGGGCGGTTTGTGTAGACCGCGTAGGAATCGATGGACACGTTCTCGATGTCGTAGGGGCCGGCCGAGGTGAACCCCGCCTTCTGCGTCACGCGCGGGCCGATATCGGCATAGGCGCCGCCGTTCCACACGATCTCGCAATGACGCGCGAGGATTTTGCCCTCTTTGGTCACGCCGCTCTTGATCTTGAACGTGCAGGGATGGCGCGTGACCATGTAGAATTGCTCTTCCATGGTCAGCGATATCTTGACCGGCCGCTGCGCCACCATGGACAGCGCAGTCACGAGCGCCTCCAGCTTGATATAAAGCTTGCCGCCAAAGCCACCGCCCAGATGCGGCACGACCACACGGACGCGATTTTCCGGCAGACCGAGAAGACGCGCGATCTCGATGCGAACGAAGGAGGGCCCCTGCGACGCCGTATGCAGCGTCACGCGCCCTTCCTGCACATCCGCGACGGAGACGAAGGGCTCCATCGGAGTGTGCATCACCTGCTGGGTGCGGAACGTGTGTTCGAAAATATGATCAGAGGCGGCAAAACCAGCGTCCGGATCGCCATGCAGCAGATGATAATCTAGCGCAACGTTGGTGCCGCTGCGGCCCTTCAGGTGCTGCAGGTCGGGGAAAGTTGCTGCCGGCTTCAGCTCGTCGTGGACAAGCGTTTCCGACGTCATGGCATCGACCTCGTCGAAGACACCCGGAAGGTCCTCATATTCGGCGGTGATGAGGCCGACAGCTTCTTCCGCGATGCGCTTGTCTGTCGCGAGCACCACGGCCACGGGCTCACCCGCGAAGCGGACTTTTCCATCTGCCAGAATCGGCTGATCGTGGAAGGCCGGGCCGTAATAGGGATGCGGGATGACTTTGCGAATGTCGTCGATGGTGATGACCTGATAGACGCCCTCGAGCGCCTGCGCGGCCGAGATATCCACACTCTTGATGCGCGCATGCGGCACGTTGCTGCGGAAGATCTTTCCGTAGAGCATTCCGGGCAAGCGCAGATGATGCACGTATTCGACGCGTCCCGTCACCTTTTCGCGGGCTTCCAGACGGTCGATCGACTTGCCGATATTGGGAGACGATGTGACGGCAACCATGGGTCTCACGCTCCCGTGACGGTTTGAATGGCGCGGCCCAGATGCACACGCAGGAGATGTTTCTTGTAGGCAGCGGATCCGCGATTGTCCGTCTCGATATGGACCTCCTCTACTGCCGCTTCGCCAGCAGCCCGCAGCACGGCGTCGTCCAGCGTCGCACCGCGCAGGATATTTTCGGCGGCCACCAGCCGCGTCGGCCTGTCGACGGCGGCGCTCAGCACGAGGCTTGCGCCCTTCACGCGCCCGCCTTCGCTCAGCACGGAGACTGCAATGCCCAGTGCCGGCCAGTCATGCTCGGCGCGTGTCGTCACCTTGGCATAGTGCGAACGCCAGCCGGGCCGCACGGGCACATGCAGCTCGGCGATGAGATCGCCCTGCTCCAGCGTCGTCTCATAATAACCTGCGAAGATCTCCTCGACCGGGATCAGTCGCTCGCCGGTCTTGTTGATGATGAGCGCCTTGGCGCCCAACGCCAGCCAGACCGGGGGAAGATCGAGATGGGGATCGCCATGCGCGAGATTGCCGCCGATGGTCGCGACATTGCGCACGCGCACATTGGCCAGCGTCCGCATCGTCTTCGTAATCACCGGCAGATATGTCGCGATCTCTGCGGAATGTTCGAGCTGCGAGAACGTCGTCATCGCGCCGATCCGAAACGACGATTTGTCAGCGCTGAGGGCGATGCCGTCGAACTGCTGCCCGAGCAGGCGCAAACTGACCAGCCGCACCGGCTTGAACAATTGCGCTTTCATCATCAGCATCAGCGCCGTGCCGCCTCCAAAGGGGCGGACCGCAGGGTCCTCATCGTCAAGCAGGGCGAAGGCGTCTTGGAGATTTGTGGGCTCTACGAGTTCGAAACTGGCCATCACGTACCGATCCGCATCAGGGCATTGAAAAAGAGCTTTACAGACCGGGAACAGCGTGTCAACTTTTTGGGACAGAGACCCGCAAACAGCGAACGACAATAATTAACTCGCTGAAAATAAAGACTTTCTTACACATTCAAAAGTGGTCGAATAAACGCACAAGCGCCAATTTTTGGACAGTTTGCGCGTTGTGAGAGCAGCCGGAGATCGGGACACGATGAGTGGGGATGCGCATTCTTCCGGCGGCTGGATCGGGGCCAGCCTGTTGCGTAAGGAAGACGCGCGTCATCTCGCGGGAAAGGCGATGTTCGTCGCCGACGTTCGGCTTCCGGGCCTGCAGGATATAGCTTTCGTCCGCAGCCAGATCGCACATGGCCGCATCGTCTCCATGGCCAAGCCCGCTGGCGCTGAGTCTCGGGTTTTTACGATCGCTGATTTCCCCTCCCTGCACGTGCTGGAAGCCGGACCTGAGCTCGACGCCTTCCGCCAATCGCCCTACCCCGCACTCGCCTCCGACAAGGTGCGCTACGTCGGACAGGCGATGGCTGCGTGCGTTGCGCCGACCCGAGCGCTGGCAGAAGATCTCGCCGAACTCGTGCAGGTCGACTGCAGCGAGCTTCCCGCCGTCGTGGATGCCATTGCCGCCATGTCGCCCGGATCGGCCCGCCTGTTCGAAAGCTGGGCGGACAACGCCTATATTACGCGCACCATCAGCGCGGGCGACCTCAGCCGGTTGAAGGACGCGCCGATTCGGCTGCGCCGCAAATTCCGCATGAACCGGCAAGCGACCGTGTCGCTCGAGACGCGCGGCGTTGTCGCGCATTGGGATGCCCGTCTGGAAGAACTCGTCGTTTATCTCTCGACGCAGGGCGGCCACGTCATGCGGCTCGGTCTTGCGCGTGCGCTGGGGCTGCCGGAGAACCAGATCCGCGTGATCGCGCCCGATGTCGGCGGCGGGTTCGGCGGGAAGAACCGGCTGCTGCCCGAAGAGATCGCTGTCTGTGCCATCGCGCTGAAAGTCGGCCATCCCGTGCGCTGGATCGAGGACCGGCGCGAGCATCTGCTGGCCTCTGTCCATTGCCGTGACCACCATTACGACCTGATTGTTTCCGCTGACAGCGAGGGACATCTGCTCGGCATCGAAGGCGACGTGCATATCGACGCGGGTGCTTACGCGCTCTGGCCGACGGGCTCCTTCATGGAGGCGAGCATGGCTGCGGGCAATCTGCCCGGCCCCTATCGCATCAAGGCGCTCAGCGTGAACACATTCACCGTCGCCACCAACAAGGCGCCGATGGGCCCGTATCGCGGCGTTGCACGTCCCGGTGCTTGTTTTGCCATCGAGCGGCTCGTCGACGAGGTCGCGCTGCATATGGGCATCGAGCCCTATGAGTTGCGCAAGCGAAATCTCGTGACCCGCGAGGAGATGCCCTACAATACTGTCGCCGGGCTGAAGCTCGACACGGGCGATTATCATGATGCGCTTGATACCGCCGCAGCCATGGTGGACATTCCGGCAGTGCGTCGCCGGCAGGCCGAACGCAAGCCCGGCGAGCCGCGCATCGGTGTCGGCTTTGCCGTCTATACCGAACAGAGCGGCCATGGCGTTGTCGAATGGTCGAAGCGCAAGTCGCGCGTCGTGCCCGGCTATGAATCGGCCAATGTGCGCATGCTGCCCGATGGCTCCGTCACCATCCATGTCGGCGTGCAGAACCACGGACAAGGGCACGAAACCACGCTCGCGCAGATCGCCGCGCATGAACTCAGTCTCGATCCCTCGCAGATCCGGATTCGCTACGGCGATACTGCGACGACGCCGTTCGGGTTCGGCTCTTTCGCCTCGCGCAGCATCGTCTTCGCAGGCGGCGCCGTGGGCACGACGACGCGGCGTCTTGCCGAAAAGATTCGCCTGATCGGCGCGCATTTCCTGCAGGCGGACCCCAAGGATGTCCGCATCGAAAACGGGCATGTCATCAGCCAGAGCGGCTCCGTCGCCTTCAGCGAGATCGCGCTCGCCGCCAACATCCGCCAGGAAATGCTGCCGCAGGGCATGGATCCGCTTCTCGACATGACGGGCACTTATGAGCCCACGGAATCTGCGGGCGTGTTTTCCTACGGCACGCACGCGGTGGTCGTCGAAGTAGACGAGGCGACCGGCGGCGTGAAGATCCTCGATTACGCGGTGTCGGAAGATTGCGGCACCATGATCAATCCCATGATTGTCGATGGACAGGTTCAGGGCGGCATATCGCAGGGAATCGGCACCGGGCTCTATGAAGAGATTCCCTTCAACGCCGAGGGGCAGCCGCTCGCGACCACCTTCGCCGATTACATGATGCCCTGCGCAACCGAGATCCCGACCGTGCGCATCGCCCATTCCGTGACGCCCGCCAAGGTGACGGAATATGGCGTGAAGGGTGTTGGAGAAGGCGGCGCCATCGCGCCCCCTGCCGCGCTGGCCAATGCGGTCGCCGATGCGTTTCGCGACTGCAAGGCAAGCTTCAACGAGACACCCCTGACACCCCGGCGTGTCTGGGATGCCGTGCAAATTGCCCGCGCGGGAGCGGCGTCATGAAGCCCTCTCCCTTCGACTACGCACGGCCCGCAAGCCTCGACTTGGCGCTGGCCACGATGGCTGAGCACGCAGACAGCGCGTCCCTCATTGCAGGCGGACAATCGCTCGTGCCGTTGCTCAACCTTCGAATGGCGCCCAGCGAGTTGATCGTGGACATCAGCCGTCTTCTGGAGCTGCGCGAAATCCGCGATCTCGGCGACCGGGTGTTTTTGGGCGCTGGCCTCACGCACGCGATGTTCGAAGACGGCGTGGCGCCCGACCCCGGCAACGGATTGATGCGAAAGACGGCTGAAAACATCGCCTATCGCGCGATCCGCTGTCACGGCACCATTGGTGGCAGTGTCGCCATGGCCGACCCCGCCGCTGACTGGCCTGCCGTGCTTCTCGCATTGGGTGCTGTCGCCATCCTACGCAGCGAGGGCGCTGAGCGCCGCGTCACCATGAACGATCTTCTCGTTGGCACCTACGAGACCTCGCTGCATCAGGGCGAAATCATCGTCGGTTTCGAGATCGCGAAACTGCCGCCGACCGCGCGCACGTCCTACATCAAGTTCAACAAGAAGGTCGGCGCTTTTGCCACCTCACTCGCGGTCGCGGTGCATGGCGAAACGACACGCGTCGTCATCGCAGGCGCGGGATCGCGCGCCCGTATCCTGCGCAAAACGTCCGAAGCACTCGCGACCGGCGCGGATGCAATCGCCTGTATCGGCGGCGATCTCGATGAAATCATGAGCGAGCCCGACGCCTATCTGCGCCAGCTGCACGTCACGACCATTACACGCGCAATCGGGGAGGTCCTGGGCGCATGACCAGAATCAGCCTCCATGTGAATGGAACTGCCGTCGAGCGCGATGTGGAACCGCGCACGAGCCTCGCCGACTTCCTGCGCGAAAGCTGCGCGCTCACAGCCACGCATCTGGGTTGCGAACATGGCGCCTGCGGCGCCTGCACCGTGCTCGTCGATGGCATGATCGCACGCTCTTGCCTGAAATTCGCAGTCATGTGCGAGGGGCGCGAGGTCGTCACGCTGGAGGGCCTCGCGGACGACGCACTTTCCGACACGATCAAGCAGGCGTTCCACGAATCGCATGCTCTTCAGTGCGGTTTCTGTACGCCCGGCATGTTGATGGCCGCCCGCGATCTGCTCTCACGCAACCCAATCCCCAGCGAAGATCAGGTGCGCGCCGCACTCGCGGGACATATTTGTCGCTGCACCGGCTATTCTGGCATCGTTCATGCAATCATCTTGGCATCGAGGCGGCTGATACCAGTCGAATAGTTCGTCACAGAGCATGCCCTCTCCACAGGAGCCACTCATGGACACGAAGTACACCGGAAGCACCCGCCGTCACGCTCTCAAGGTTAGCGCCGCCGCGGCTGGCGCATTCCTGGCCGCGCCCTACGTCGCACGCGCGCAATCCCTGGATGCCGTCAAGCTAGCGCTTGAGTTCCGCATCTATGGCGGCAATGCGCCTTCGTTTTATGCAGGCGAAATGGGGATGTACAAGGACCTCGGTCTGGCCGTCACCGCCGACGGCTCATCGGGGTCGGGTGAGGCCATCACGCGCGTCGCTTCCGGCGCCTATGAATTTGGCCTTGCCGATGCGTCCGCCGTCGTGGAATTCGCAGGGCGCAATCCGGATGCCGCGCCCAAAATTATCATGCCGATCTTCGACGTGTTCCCCGCCGTCGTGTTGAGCCTCAAGCGCAAGCCGATCAAGAAGCTGCAAGACCTCGTCGGCGCTAAGCTCGGCACTGGCACCGCCGATGCGGGATCGAAGATCCTGCCCGCACTGCTGGCACTCAACAAGATCGATCCGAAGTCGGTCAACCGTTCCACGATCGACGTGAAACTGCGCGACACCATGCTGCTGAAGGGCGACGTCGATGCCGTCATCGCATTCGACTACACCGCTATTTTCAACCTGATGGACAACGGCCTCGCGCTCGATGACATCAACCTGCTCTATTTCGCCGATTCCGGCTTCAACTTCTTCGGCAATTCGCTGATCGCCAGCCAGGAGATGATCAAGAACAAGCCCGACGTCGTGAAGCGCATGGCAGTCGCTGTTGCGCGCTCCTGGGTGCAGGCGTCCAAACACCGCGATGCCGCCATCGACGCCGTGATGAAGCGCGACAAGCTGCTGAACCCGAAGATCGAGCGCGCGCGCATGGACTGGGTCATCGACCGGCTGATCCGCACCGAGAACGTCAAGAAGAATGGCCTTGGCGCCTTCGACATGAAGCGCATGGAAGACAGCATCGCAACCCTCTCGTCGGGCCTCGAGCTGCCCAACAAGGTGACGCCGGAAACGCTGTTCGACGGGCGCTTCATGCCCGCCGCATCCGAACGAATGATCGGCTGAGGCGAGGTGCGAGGCTGATGGACATGTCGAGTATGCCGATTGCACCCATGCCCGAAACCGATTTCGTCGATCTGTCGTCCGTATCGTTGCGCTATGGCGACGAGCACGGGACGCTGGCGTTGTCGGGCGTGGATCTGCAGATCAAGAAAGGCCAGTTCGCAGCCATCGTCGGGCCGTCGGGTTGCGGCAAGTCGTCTTTCATGCGTCTGGTGACGGGCCTTTGTCCGCCGACCTCTGGCACTATCAAGGTTGCGGGCCAGCCGGTGACGGGTCCGCTGAAGATCACGGGCATGGCGTTTCAGAATCCGACGCTGCTGCCGTGGCGCGACACGTTGGGCAACACGATGCTGCCGCTCGAAATCGTGCAGCCGCACCGTTCGCGACTGCGTGCACAGAAAGCGCAATATATCGCTCGCGCCAAGGCACTTCTTGAAACCGTTGGGCTCAAGGGTTTCGAACAGAAGCAACCGTGGATGCTCTCGGGCGGCATGCAGCAGCGCGCCAATCTCTGCCGCGCGCTGATCCACGACCCGCAATTGCTGATGCTCGACGAACCCTTCGCCGCGCTCGATGCCTTTACGCGCGAGGAACTCTGGGCCGTCCTGCAGGATCTCTGGATTGAGAAGCAATTCACCTGCATTCTCGTGACGCATGACCTGCGCGAGGACGCTTTCCTCGCGGACGAGATCTTCGTGATGAGCGCGCGTCCGGGCCGCGTCATCTCCGTGCATCGCGTGGACGTGCCGCGCCCGCGCACGCTCGACAGCACTTTCGATCCGCATTTCGTCGAGATCGTGCAGCAGATCCGCAGCGAAATCGCGCAGATCCGCAACGAAGCTCGCGCTCCGCAGCCCCAGGGAGCGGTTTGAATGACACCCAAGAATTACCGTCGCCTCGAACGTGTCATGCCGTGGCTCGTGCTACTGGGAACGCTGATCCTCTGGGATCTCTCAGTCCGCATCTTTCAGCTGAAGGTCTTCATCCTGCCCTCGCCGCTCGCGGTTTATAACTCGTTCATGCAGTACCGCGACCCGATCATGGCGCATGCCGTGTTCACCCTGACGAATACGCTGATCGGCTTTGGCATCGGCATCGTCGTTGGCGGCTTGCTCGGCGTCGCCATCGGCTCTTCGCGCCTAGTTTACGCCGGCTTCTATCCCATGCTGATCGGCATCAACTCGGTGCCGAAGGCCGCCGTCGTGCCGGTGCTGGTGCTGTGGATGGGCATCGGCTCACCGCCAGCTATTGCGACCGCCTTTTTGCTTTCCTTCTTCCCCATCGCGGTCAATGTCGCGGCGGGACTCGCAACGGTGGAGCCGGAACTCGAGGACGTGCTGCGCTCGCTCGGCGCATCTAAACTCGACGTGCTCATCAAGGTCGGGCTGCCGCGCAGCCTGCCCTATTTCTTCGCTTCGCTGAAAGTCGCGATCACGCTTGCCTTCGTCGGCGCCGTGATTTCGGAGACGCTCTCCTCCAACGACGGCATTGGTTACAT
>JAQGKN010000057.1 GCA_028290085.1 Hyphomicrobiales bacterium | reverse complement strand
GGTCGATGACGGACTTGAACACTGACTTGTACAAGTCGACCTGCGCGGCGTACACTTTCGACTCATCGGCTGTCGACACATCGACCACGCCGAGCGTGATTCCGCCGAGATCGACGGTAAAGGGCTTGGCGGGCCCGAGGCATCCGGTTTTGCCTTCGGAGGGCACCCAGGCGTAGGGATCGAGCGTGCGCGCCCAGCCCTTGCCGCCGCGCTCGCATTCCTCATGATTGCCGCGCACGAAAATCCACGGAGCCGCGTTCAGCAGAAGTTCGCCGGGCGAGAAGAAATCGGCGCGCCAGACGGCCCAGGAATCGCCGAAGGGGGTTCCCGCGCAGCCCTTGTTCGCCGCCGGGCATTCGCTTTCGCGGTAGTGTAGGTCGCCGACGTGCAGGACGAGGTCGGGCTTCAATTCTGCACTGATGTCAGCGCCGATCCGGAACGGCCATTCGGAAATGTCGTTGCAGGCCTGCACCTGCTCGCCCTTCAGTCGGCAGCCAGTGTCGCCGATGACGAGGATGCGGTCGGGGCGCGCCTTTGGCAGCGGAAGTGGCATGCCGTCGATGGTTGCCACTCGGGTGCCGGCGGGAAGCGGCAGGCTGCAGACGAGAATCGGATATTCGGGGCCCGGCGTCGAACGCGGCGACATTCGGGCGGCAACCGAGTCGATTGCGGCCTTCGGGCATTCGGCGCGATCGGTGAGTGCGCGCGCTTCGATCCCGCCGGGGACATATTGCACCCATCGATAATCGTCCGCGGCTTGCGCGGCTGTCGCGGCCAGCAGGCCGACGGCGAATGGCAGGCTCTTGCTGCAGCCCGAAATACCCATATAGCCCAGCATTGAATTTCTCTCGTTTTACTCCGCTCTAAGGGCCTTAAGCATCTCAGAATGCATTTGTGTGACCCTCGCGTCCGGACGCAGATGTGTCACGCCCGCGCTTCGATCAGGAGACCAAGAAAGTCGTGATCAAGTGTCGTTGCCTACGGAAACCCGGTCTGGATCCCCCACGTCGCGTAGTGTTTGACGCGCTTCCGCAAAACAATAATTGTTGATTTGTTCGCGGGCTGTTTCCCACGCTGTGCCAAACAATTTGCGGAAATGCGGCGCCTGACTGGCTGCGAGATCGACCGAACGCACGTCGCCTCGCGACAAGAAATTCATGAGCTGCTCGAGGACTGCCGGAGTACCATCTCGCTCGTCCTGCATGACATCCTGTGAGATCGCGTCAACAGGTCCAGTTGCCCGGATCGCGGCGCTCAGTCTCCGAAGCTCTACATGGATCTCCGCGATCATTGCAAATGTCTCTTCCGTAAGACCTGCCCGAAGGGCTCTTTCAAGTTGAAAGAGTGGGATGTGCAGACAAGAAATTTCGATATTGGCAACGACGCCTCTTAGTGTGTGTGCAAGCAAGACAGCGCCCGCCTGATCGCCACGCCGCAGGCATGCGGCAATTGCCTCGGCATCGTCGCAATGCTCATTGGAAAAACGAAAAAGCAGTCGACGGTGGATCTGCAGGTCTCCGTTCAGGCGTTCTCTCGCTTTCGCAGGGTCGATTCCACGGATCTCGAAGAGATCGGCATTGCTCAGGGTCGGATCGGCGAACGCCTTCCCGATGTCCGCCGCACCGGAATCGGGCAGCGATCGCGCGGGGACCGCGTAGAGTTGTTCCGGGTCGATCGGCTTGCCGACAAAATCATTCATCCCGGCGTCGCGACAGGCGCGACGATCATCCTCGAACACATTTGCGGTCATTGCGATGATGGGCTTCTGTGCCCATTCTACGGTGGAGCGCAGCGCCCTTGTGGCGGTCAATCCGTCCATCTTCGGCATCTGCACATCCATCAGGATGATGTCGTAGGATGACGACTGGGCGCGTTCTATGGCTTCTTCGCCATTCGCAGCGACGTCCACCACGAGATCGATCGCGCGCAGCAACTCGGCCGCCACATCTCTGTTGATCGCATTGTCCTCTACCAGGAGAACGCGCGATCCAGCCTGCCGGCGCAGAACGGCGCGCACCTCGATAGGAGGGGGCCCTAGTCCGCGCTGGGGATCGCTCCGTGTCATCCGCGCTGTGAACCAGAAAATGCTCCCGTGTCCGGGCGAGCTTTCTGCGCCTGCGGTTCCACCCAGCAATTGCGCGAGCCGCCGGGTGATCGCGAGCCCGAGGCCGGTGCCGCCGAACTCCCGCGTGGTGGATGCGTCCGCCTGTTCGAAATCCTTGAAGATGCGCGCGATGTGGGCGGGGTCAACGCCTCGGCCAGTGTCGCGGACTTCAAAACGGGCGAAGACCTGCCCGTTGCACTCTTCCAGCAGCTTGGCCCGCAACTCGATCTTTCCGTGTTCTGTGAACTTCACAGCATTATTCGCGTAATTCAGGATGGCCTGCCGTCAATCGCACGACGTCGCCGCAAAGCCAGATCGGCATGGCATTCATGTCCACCTCGATCATCAGGCCTTTGGCGCGAGCGGCACCACTGATGATCGACCGCACATGATCGAGAAGTTGTCCGAGGTCAAAGTCGCGCCGCTCGAGTGTGACGTGCCCCGCCTCGATCTTGGAAATATCGAGGATGTCGTCCACGATCGACAGCAAGTGCTTTCCAGATGCACTGATGCTTGCGAGCCTTTCGACCTGTGCCGAATTCTGTCCCTCACCTTGCAACTGACGACTCAGCCCGAGAATGGCATTAAGCGGTGTTCTGATTTCGTGGCTCATATTGGCGAGAAAGGACGTCTT
>JAQGKN010000036.1 GCA_028290085.1 Hyphomicrobiales bacterium | reverse complement strand
TGGATTTATCGGCGCGGGACCTGCGCTTGTGCTGCTGGGTGCAACAGGCGTCGCCACCATGGCAGCCGCTGCCTTGCATGGCCCGGCCCTTGCCGGTCTGGGACTGATTGGCGCTTTCGCTACACCGATGCTGGTGTCGTCCGCGAATCCAAGCCCCTGGCCCGTCGTTCTCTATCTCGCGGCCGTTGCCGCCTCGGCCTATGGACTCGCGCGTTTGCGCCGCTGGCTCTGGCTGGCCTTGGCCAGCACATGCGGCGCGTTTATCTGGAGCCTCGTGCTCGCCGATGCGATCAGCGGGGAGGGGGCTGCGACCTTTTTCGCGGCCGCGCTCGTTCATGTTCTTATCCAGACCGCTCTCGGCTTGTTCTTCGTCGCCTATCAGCCTCATCGCGCGGTCGCGGACGAGGCGGCTCGGATCGACGTTCCATCCCATGCCGTGGCCGCAATCTTTGCGGGCGCATCCGTTGTCACATTCTTTGCCGGGCTTGCTGGTGGGCTGTTTGGCACCGGCTTTGTTGCGGGTGCGGTTGCAATCGTCGCACTCCTGACGGCTTGCGCCGTGCGTATTGCCCCCGCGGCCGGGGCCGCCATTGCGGCTGCCTTCGGCGCCATTTTTGCCCTGCGATTCTGGCCGTCGGTCGACGCGCCGCCGCTGGTGACTCTGGGCACGGAATTCTGGACCGATGCGCTGGTGCCCCGCGATCCGACCCTGTTCGCTTTCTTCGTCCTGGCGACGTGCGGGGGCTGTGCGCTCGCCTGTGTGTGGCGGCTGTTCGTCGGGCGCTCGCTGCGGTTTCCGATCGCGGCTGTTTATGCGGGCGTGGCGGGTGTAACCCCGCTCGCAGCATTGTGGCTCGTGTTCCTGCGTTTCACGCGCGGCGAGTCGTCTCCCTCCATGGCCGTTGTGGCGGCCGTTCTTGCCCTGATCTGCACCACGCTCGCCCGTGTTTTCCTCAATCAGCCGCAAGTGCGGGAGAGCGACGCCCTGCGCCTCGGGCTTGGTGCGATGGCTTCTGCAGCCATTGCGGCTGTTGCCCTCGGATCGGTTTTCGCGTTGCAAGGGGGAACGCTGACCATCGCGCTGGCGCTTGCGGCGCTCGGTGCGGCCTATGTGGCGGCCCGTCTCGATATTCCCGCCCTGCGCTGGTGTGTCTGCGCTTTCGGGGTGATCCTCGCGGCGCGATATGCGTGGGATCCCCGTATCGCTGGCACCGGGCTTGGGAGAACACCCGTGTTCAACTGGCTGCTGCTTGGCTACGGCGTGCCGGCCGTCGCCTTTGCCAGCGCTGCGCACATCATGCGCCGCCATGCCGAAGATATCCCCGTGCGCGTCGCCGATTCCTGCGCGGTCCTGTTCGCGGCTCTTCTGGTGTTCTTCGAAATCCGCCATGCCACGAATGGTGGAGATGCGTTTGCGCGGAGCAGCGGGCTTGTCGAACAGGGCTTGATGGTGTTCTCGGCCTTCCTGTTCAGCCTTGTGCTGATGTCGCTCGATGCGCGCCGCAACAATCCCGTGTTTCGTGTCGCGTCCCTGATTTCCGGGGCGCTCGGAATCGCCGGTGCCGTTATCGGGCTTGGCTTCTTCGCCAATCCATTCCTCACCTCCCGTCCGATCGAGGGCGGTTTGGTTCTGAATGGCCTGGTGCTCGGCTATGTGCTGCCGGGGCTTGCGGCGTTCGCATCGGCGCGGCGTGCGCGTGCGCTCGGGCGCGTCTTTCACGCCACGGCTGCGGGCATCGCGACCATCGGCCTGCTGTTCGTCTATGCGACGCTGGAAGTGCGGCGTGTCTTTCACGACGAATATATCGGCTGGCTGAGATCCACGAGCGCGGGCGAGTCCTACAGCTATTCGGCCGTGTGGCTGGTTCTCGGCATTTTGCTGCTGGCCTATGGGGTCTGGCGGCAGTCGCGCGAGGCCCGCATCGCGTCGGCGGCCTTCATCGTGCTGACCGTTCTCAAGGTCTTCCTGCTCGACCTTCAGGGGCTCGAAGGCATCCTGCGTGCCTTGTCTTTCATCGGGCTCGGCGCCGTGCTGATCGGCATCGGGCTGGTCTATCAGAAGGTCGTGTTCGCGCGCGCCGAGGGCCTGGGCAGCGGGTCCGGGGGCTCGGATTCTTCCCCAAGGTAATGCTTAAGTTCAAGCTTGAAAAGCAAGAGGCCCTAGCGGGTTAGCGCTCGGGCCTCTTGTAGAGAGTCGGGCTCGTGGGGCTTGGGTCAGCCAGCCAGCGCCTGATCGAGATCGGCGATGATGTCGGCCTTGTCCTCGAGGCCGACCGAAAGGCGCACGACGTCCGGACCGGCACCCGAGGCGACCTTCTGGTCGTCGGTCAGCTGGCGATGCGTCGTCGAGGCCGGGTGGATGACGAGCGAGCGGGTGTCGCCGACATTCGCCAGATGCGAGAAGAGTTTCAGGTTCGAGACCAGCGACAGGCCCGCGTCATAGCCGCCCTTGAGACCGAAGGTGAAGACCGCGCCCGCGCCCTTGGGGCAATATTTCTGCGCGAGATTGTAATAGCGGTCGCCCTTGAGCCCGGGGTAGCTGACCCATTTCACGGCCGGATGGTTCGACAGATGCTCGGCGACTGCCAGCGCGTTTTCCGAATGGCGCTGCATGCGCAGCGGCAAGGTCTCGATGCCGGTGATCAGCATGAAGGCGTTGAACGGCGACAGGGCGGGGCCGAGGTCGCGCAGGCCGAGTACGCGGCAGGCGATGGCGAAGGCGAAATTGCCGAAGGTCTCACCCAGAATCATGCCGCCGTATTCAGGGCGGGGGGCCGAGAGCATCGGATAGCGCTTGTCGGCCATCCAGTCGAAGGTGCCGCCATCGACGATCACGCCGCCGATCGAATTGCCGTGGCCACCGAGGAACTTGGTTGCCGAATGCACGATGATGTCGGCGCCGTGCTCGAACGGGCGGATCAGGTAGGGGGAGGCGAGCGTGTTGTCGACGATCAGCGGCACGCGGGCGCGCTTGGCGATCTTGGCGATAGCCTCGATGTCACAGATGATGCCGCCGGGATTGGCAATCGATTCCATGAAAATCGCCTTGGTGCGCGGACCGATGGCGGCTTCGAACGTCGAAAGGTCGTCCGGATCGGCCCACTTCACATTCCAGCCGAAATTCTTGTAGGCGTGATTGAACTGATTGATCGAGCCGCCATAGAGCTTGTTGGACGCGACCAGCTCGTCGCCCGGCTGCATCAGCGTATGGAAGCAGAGGAATTCGGCCGCATGGCCCGAGGCCACGGCCAGAGCCGCCGTGCCCCCTTCGAGTGCCGCGACCCGCTCTTCGAG
>JAQGKN010000030.1 GCA_028290085.1 Hyphomicrobiales bacterium | reverse complement strand
ATTGCTTCGGTTCGCTCGCAATGACGGCAACTAGCTTCGTGGCCTAGGCCGGCGGGTCGTGCGAAGGTCTATGGTATAAAGATTGTTTAGGCTTCTCTGGATCCGCTGGGCCGCGGGTGCGTTGGTGCGACGCGACACAACGCCGGTTTTCCCCATGGATCCTTCATATGAAGCTTTTTCAGTGCCAGGTTTGCGCACAGCCTCTGTTTTTCGAGAACACCCTTTGCGAGAAATGCGGGCATCGGCTCGGCTATGAAGCCGACGAACGGCGTTTGCTCGCACTCGATCCCGCACCGGAATCGCAGGGCGACCTCTGGATGGAGGCCGGCACAAATGGCCGGCGCTGGCGGCTCTGTGCAAATGCGGCGCATGACGTCTGCAACTGGCTTGTCGCTGACGGCGGCAGCGATACGTTCTGCACCTCCTGCCAGCACAATCGCACCATTCCAAACCTGACCGAGGCAGCAAACCAGCAGCGCTGGAGACGGCTGGAATCGGCCAAGCACCGGCTCATTTACACGCTGCTCGCATTGAACTTGCCGCTCACGACGCGGCCTGATGACCTCGAAGGGCTGCTCTTCGACCTGCTGGAGGAGGACGGCCCTAACGCGCCGCCTGTCATGACCGGCCATGATGATGGCCTCATCACGATCAGTCTTGCGGAAGCTGATGACCAGGAGCGGGAGAAGCGCCGGACCAGTATGGGCGAGGCCTATCGGACGTTGCTCGGCCATGTGCGGCACGAAGTCGGGCATTGGTATTGGGACAAGCTGGTGCGCGATGGAGGCCGGCTCGAGGCGTTCCGCGTCGTTTTTGGCGACGAGCGTGAGGATTACGGGTCTGCGTTACAACGCCATTATGCCAACGGCGCTTCCCCCGACTGGCAGATGCATTTCGTCAGCCCCTACGCCAGCTCGCACCCGTGGGAAGATTTCGCCGAGACCTTCGCTCATTACTTGCATATCGTCGACACGCTGGAGACCGCACATGCCTTCGGGCTCGCCGTGCGTCCCCGGATCAGGGATGCCGGTGAACTCACCGCCGAAATGAACTTCGATCCGCATCGCTCGCAAGACGTGTCGCAATTGATCGAGGCGTGGTTGCCGCTGTCCTTCGCGGTCAACAGTCTCAACCGCAGCATGGGGCAGCCCGATCTCTACCCCTTCGTGCTGTCGCCCGCCGCAATCGAAAAGATCGGCTTCATTCACACGATGGTTCATGCGCAGGACTATTTTCACGCGCAGAATCGGCAGCACGCGTGATCTGCCTGCGTGTGAGGCAAAACGTGATGCGATGAGCGGCATGCCGCTTAATCGGTATTCACCTGTGTGCTTTCCTGCCTTCGAATGCGTCCGATCCGATTGACACGGAGCGAGGCTGGCAGAACATGCAGCCTTCTGCCCGCTTACGCGCGCGTCTTTCTGACGAAAGAGCCACCTTGTCGATCCTCGTCGCTCTCCACCATGTCACGAGCTATTCCTACGACCGGCTGATCGGCCTGGGCCCACAGGTCATCCGCCTGCGCCCGGCGCCGCATTGCCGGACACGTGTGCTCAGTTACTCGCTCACGGTCACGCCCGCAGAGCATTTCGTGAACTGGCAGCAGGATCCGCACGGCAATTGGTTCGCGCGCTTCGTCTTCCCGGAGAAGACCACGGAATTGAAGATCGAGGTCGACCTGACCGCCGAGATGGTGGTCATCAACCCCTTCGATTTCTTCGTCGAGCCTTATGCCGAGGAGTTTCCCTTCGTCTATCCGGACGAAGAGCGCGCTGAACTCATCGCCTATCTCGACCCGGAGCCCACTGGCCCGAAATTCGAGGCCTATCTCGCCTCCATCCCACGCGACCGGATGCGGTCCGTGGATTTTCTGGTCGGGCTGAACGCGCGCCTCAGCCAGGACATCCGCTATGTGATTCGCATGGAGCCGGGCGTGCAAACGCCCGAGGAAACCCTGGAACTGGGCTCCGGCTCGTGCCGCGATTCGGCATGGCTGCTGGTGCATCTGCTGCGCCGTCTCGGCCTCGCTGCGCGATTTGTGTCGGGCTATCTGATCCAGCTGAAAGCAGACGTCGATCCGGTCTCCGGCCCCAAGGGCACGGACCACGATTTTACTGATCTGCACGCCTGGGCCGAGGTCTATATTCCCGGCGCGGGCTGGATCGGGATGGACGCCACCTCCGGCTTGCTCTGCGGCGAGGGGCATCTGCCACTTTCTGCCACGCCGCATTACCGCTCGGCCGCGCCGATCTCGGGCATTGTCGACCCCGCCAACGTGACCTTCGGGTTCGAGATGCGCGTCGAGCGCATCCGCGAGGAGCCGCGCGTCACCTTGCCCTTCTCCGGTGTCGCGTGGAAGAAGCTCGACGAACTCGGCCACAAGGTGGACCGCGATCTCGTTGCCCACGACGTGCGCCTGACGATGGGCGGCGAACCAACTTTCGTTTCCATCGACGATTTCGAGGCGGACGAGTGGAACACGGGTGCTGTCGGGCCGACCAAACGCACCTATGCGGATGCGCTGATCCGGCGCCTGCGCGAACGCTTCGCACCCGGCGGATTCCTGCATTACGGCCAGGGCAAGTGGTATCCTGGCGAAACCCTGCCGCGTTGGGCCTTCGCGCTCTATTGGCGCAAGGACGGCAAGCCGATCTGGCGCAACCCCGATCTCATTGCCGACGAAACCGGAAAAGGCCCCTATCAGGACAAGATAGCCCTCATCGGAGACGCCGAACGCCTGACGCGCGAGACCGCGAGCCGGCTGGGCATCGACGCCGATTTCGTGGTGCCTGCCTACGAGGATCCGGCGCATTGGATGCTCAAGGAAGGCGAGCTGCCGATCAATGTCGATCCGGGCGACCCGAAGATCGAGGACCCCGAGGCACGTGCCCGCATGGTGCGCGTGTTCGAGCGCGGGCTCTCCAAGCCCACGAGCTTCGTGCTGCCGGTACAGCGCTGGAACGCCAAGGCCTTGCCGACGGGCGACCGGCGCTGGCGCAGCGAGAAGTGGGATATCCGGCGCGGCCATCTGATGCTGGTGCCCGGCGATTCGCCCGCCGGCTATCGCCTGCCGCTCGGCACGCTGCCGCATATCGAAAAGGACGCCTATCCCTACATCATGCCGCAGGACCCGACAGAGGAGCGCGCGCCGCTGCCCGATCCGGAAGAGCTGGCGATGATTTACAGCCAGTCGCCGAGCGACGTGACGCGTCAGGATCGCGTCGAGCAGGTCGCCATTGAGGGCGCGGTGCGCACCGCGATTGCCATCGAGCCGCGCGACGGCGTGCTCTGCGTGTTCATGCCGCCTGTCGAGAAGCTGGATGATTATCTCGAGCTGATCGCGGCCATCGAATTGAGCGCGGAAGCCTGCAAGATGCCGGTTCGCATCGAGGGCTACGGCCCGCCGCAGGATCCCCGCATCGAGGTGGTGAAAGTCACCCCGGACCCCGGCGTGATCGAGGTGAACATTCACCCCGCCGCCAATTGGTCCGAAGCGGTGTCGAACACGATCGCCATCTACGAGGAAGCGCGCGAGACGCGGCTGGGAACCGACAAGTATCTCACCGACGGCCGCCACACCGGCACGGGCGGCGGCAACCATATCGTCGTGG
>JAQGKN010000009.1 GCA_028290085.1 Hyphomicrobiales bacterium | reverse complement strand
GCCGGCCGGGCCGCATAGCGCAGCCGGACAACAAGCGACCACCGGGGCACCCCCGCCCGAGGACGTTTCTGTTCGCGGCAGGTCTCCTGGCTCGCGGGTCGACGCCAGAGCCGGCCTTCCCAGCGCTTGCGCACCAGTGGCGTATTCGGCTTTGGCTCACCGCTTACAGTTGCGGGGGCAGCCCCGGCTTACGCTCGCGCGAATACCGGATTCCCTCTTAGCCCCGAGGCGAATCGGGGACCGTGAACACAACATATGGTAGCTATAATTATGAAAAGATCAATTAGGTGCGTCTCGACTGAGTCCCATCATACCCGCCGAATACCGCGTTGGGCCGTGAACTCGCTCTGCGGCTCTGCCTTAGATCGGTGGCTGGGGAATGAGGGCCGACACCTGAAGGGCCTGCCCCTGCCAGGCGGCAGGCCGCTGAGCTGATCGATACTGGCCTTCATCGGAACCGCCTACTGGAATGCTTGGCGGGTTTCTGGCGATGCGGCAGTCCCGAGGCGTCGCCGCGGACCGCACTCAGGATCCATCCGTCAACCCTTCGCGTGCTGTTCGCTTGAACACGAAGCGTCCGAAAGCGACGCCGATCCCGATGACCAGCGCGATCAGGACAACGAGCACAATGCCGGTTTCTTTGGAGATGGCGAGCTGTACGGGCAGATAATTCATCACCGTCTGCAACTGCCGCATCTCCCAAACGACCTTGGTGATTCCAAAGCCGACAGCGAGACTGACTACGCCGCCGATGACAAGGCCGACGATCGATGGTCCTAGCACATTTGGCAGGAAAAAGCGCACGACGCTAGCGGGTCCCGCGCCCCGGATACGCAACAGTGCCAAGGTCCGCTTGTCCTCTACGTAGTTCGCGTAGGCGACGGCAAAAATGCCGATGAAGGCGAGGAGTATCCCACCCAAGAGGTAAATCTGCACGTTCTGTCGCGCGAGGTAGATGTACATGTCGCTGCCAAGACGCGAAATCTCGGTCGTGGCGTCGCGCACTTCGAGCGGCGTCACGTCCATCGTGTCGAGCGTGATCCTGCGCAAAGCTTCGGGAGTTGTGCCAGGCTGCGCGGAAATCATCAACACCACGCGCGGGATCAGCACATCGAGATTGTCGAAGCGCGGATTGCCGATAGCGCCCACGAGATATGGGCTCGATGCGAAGAGGTGATTGAGATAATCGACACGCGCGCTGATGAAGCCCTCGCGATCATTGACGGTTTTCAGCGGAAGGCCCGGCAGGAAGCGCAGCGAGCCGCCATAGGGTGCGCGTTCCATCTGTTGCGACCCGGTGCGGCCGATCGGCATGGGCTGGTCGAGCGCGCGCTTGTAGAATTTCGAGATGGATGACGAGCCCAGCACTTTCTGGTCCTCGAGCGTCGTCATCAGGCCATCGAAATCCCGGCTCTCTCCGAGCGACGCTTCTGCATGGACCGCTGCTGTATAGAGCTTCGGGTCCCCGAGCATGTAGATTGGCAGACCGCTGAAGCCGCGGTCGGGCATGTAGACGCCCTCCGAGATGCCTTCGATCATCCAGGTAACGGACGCGATCTGGCTGGATTGTGCCTTCAGCTTCTCCACGAGAGGCAGCAGCTTCTTTTGCAGTACGTCGACGCGCTGCTTCATGCCGCCGCGCGATTGCGCTTCAGCGGGCATGAGGTCGAGGGCGTTGAGGGTCAGTTGAAGATCAGAGCCAAGTTGCGCGCGCGCGCCGCGTTCCGTCTTGTTGTCGAAGACGGCGGTCATGACGGTCGGATAGAGCGCCAGCGTCGCAAGCATCGAGACGATCAGCAGGAAGGATGCCGCTCGATGTCGGCGGATCTCCATGTGCCGCAGCGCCACATTGCGCAGCGGTCCGGCAAGCGCCCATGTGGTGGGGGCCAGGAGTGCGCCCATGACCTTGGGACTTGAAGCAATGAGACTGACCAGCCCGTAGACGAGCAGGGGGAAGGAAACGAAGTCGAGCGCACGGTCGAGCTCGAACGTCCACGGTCCCGCAAATACGGAATTCAGCGAGTAACCCCAGATCCAGCTACCGACCTTGGCGAGCCCGATGAGTAGCGCGATTGCCTGCAACATGCCGAAACGTACGCCAGCTGCGCGCCCCTCGAAGCCAGCCACGCGGCGCGATGCCTCCAGAGGTGAGACACGTGAGGCCTCTCGCACGAGGCGCCAGCCGCTCGCGAGAGCAATCAGGATGCCAATCGTCAGGAAGGCGGCGAGATAGAGCGGCTCCTGGATTTTCATCGCCAGCGCAACCGAAGGCAGCCCGCCCATATAGATCCACATCGGAACCACCGTGCCGAGCCCCGCGCCGATCACGCCGCCGAGGAGTCCACCAGCAGCGATGGCAGTGAGCATGGTCCTCGCGATGGCCGCGCCCGTCACGCCACGCAGGCGAAGCAGGCCGAGCTTGCGGCGCTCGTTCAGAAGCAGGAGGCTCGAAAGGTTGCCGAGAAGAATGCCCGCGATGATCAGTAGCGGCAACGAAACCAGAAGGGAGATCAGAGCGATCTTGCGAGCGATCTCGTTCATCCGCACGAACATCGCGCCGAGATTGTGATCGACGGCGGCGCTCTGCGTCATATCCTGCACTTCGTCGGTGAGCCGCGAACCCACGCCGATGACGCGCGTCAGCGATCCGTCGATATCCCAGCCCGAAACGAGGGCAGGGCGATCAACCTTCACGAGGTGGATGATCTCCGGAAAATATTTGCCGGGATCGGCATGGATGTCGGCGTGATCGTGGGTATGAATGAGACCGCGCGAGACGCCGTCGAAATCATCCAGACGTTTCTGGTCGTAGGGGGCCACAAGGATCATGCCGAGCTCGGGCACGAGCGTCGGCGACGAGGTCTGCTCCATGTACCAGCGATTGATTTCGTCGGAATCGACTCGGATCACGCGCTCGATGTCGGTCTCGACGATGATGTAGCCCTTGCTCTTGGCTGCATGGGTATGTCCCGGCTCGCCGTGCGCATCGTCATGCGCGTGCTCCTCTCCGTCCTCGTCGGCGAGATCGTTGCGATCCACGACGAGACGGAAGTGCTTCTTGTCCTGCAGGCGCAAGTAAGCGTCGCCCATCTGCGCCTTCGAGCCGACCAGCACCAGTACCGCCGCCTGTCCGCTCGGTCTGATGTCGGGCGGCAGCATCGAGACGTCGGTCGGCGAAAGAAAGGAAACCCAGGGCGAGCGGATCTGTTGGCCGTCGATTTCCGGACGCGTCGTAAAGGGCAGGATTGTTCGCAGAAAATAGAGGCGCTTCGTATCCTGAACCCCGTCGACTCTGCCGATGGCATCGTTCAGCTTGCCGCCCAGCGGGATTTCGGCCGTTTGGTAGATCGATAAATCCCAAGGCACGCGCTCGATCTGGTCGGCCACATAGCGCTGCATGGCATAGCGCGAGGTCACCGTGATAGCGGCGAGCAGGAAGACGATCAGGCCCGTCACCAGCGCGAAGACGACGAACGGCCTGCGGCCGATCACAGAGAAGAGAAGGCGCGGCGCCGCCAGCCGTCTCACGAGACGCGCTCGATGAGGCCATCGCGCATGTGGCAGACGCGCGGGAAGGACTCGACGGCCTTTGGATCATGCGACGCGACAATCACGGTCTTGCCGCGCTCGCGTGCGAGATCGACGAGAATTTTCGTGATGATCTTCGCGTTGGCGCTATCGAGGTTTCCTGTCGGCTCGTCCGCCAGGATGATGGGCGGATCGTTGACCAGCGCGAGGCACACAGCCACTCGCTGCTGCTCGCCACCCGAAAGCTCCTCAGGGCGCTTGTAGCCCGTCGCCTTCAGGCCAACAGTGTCGAGAAGGCTCTCGGCGCGACCCCGGCGCTCCTCGGCGCGCATACCCGCCATCAGCATCGGTAATTCGAGATTCTCCAGCGCGGACAGGCTCGGGATGAGATTGAAGAACTGGAAGACGAAGCCGACCTTTCGCAGCCGGTAGTTTTCCAGCTCGCGTTCCGTCATGGCGCCGATGTTCTCACCGCCGGCGAAGACCGCACCGCTCGTCGGCCTGTCCATGCCGCCCAGCAGATTGAGGATGGTCGTCTTGCCGCAGCCCGATGGCCCCATCAGCGCGACGGCCTCGCCGGGCGAAACCTCCCACGACATATCCTTGAGCGCCGTCACGCGCTGTGCCGCCGTCTCGTAAAATTTGGAAACGCCTTCAAGACGGGCGCTCGGCGCTGTGGTCACATTCGTCAGCATCTCGTCTCGCTATCAGGGCTTGAAGAAGTCGTAGCGGCCAGCCTCGATGCTCTGCGCCCATTTTGTCCAATAGGCGCCGGGGTCTTTCGCATCGTCCGCATATGTGCCGGGCGCGTTGATGCCGGGCAGGGCAGGGATGTAGTCGCGCCGCAGGATGGTGTCGGGATTGCCGTAGCGCGAGGCGAGCGCGCGCACCCCGACATCGTTCAGTGCAGACAGACCGCCATGTTCGACGACGGTCGCCCATTGGTCGAGATCGCGGAGCCGCAGCTGATAGGTTGCCAGCAGGTTGTGCTGATGCATGGAATGGCCGCGCGGCACGTTGTTCTTGATGGCAAACTCGTTGGTCTCCTTGGACCATTCGCGCGTGTCGTTTGGCCCTTGAGCGGCTTCGGCGCCGAAAGCCCAATGGATGACACCCGCGGCGTTGCGTTCGGAGAGGTTATTGCCTTCCAGCACCTCGCCCGGATGCTTGAAGTATTTCGGGTTGGTGCCCATGCCGGCCTCGAACAGCCACCAATAACCGGGCTTTGGCGCATAGGGCCATTGCAGGTCCTTCGTGCCGGGATAGTTCTGGAAGAGGCGCAACCCTTCGCCATAGAGACCGCCGCCCTTGATGTCGGCGATCTGGCCATTCTGCACCTTCACCTCGATGCGCGGATAGGTGGCGGCGTGGCTGGAGGTGGAGGCGACGATACCATTCACCTCGGGCAGCAGGAGAGGCTGATAATTGTCGATGACCGCTGGAAACTCGACCAGCGAATAGGGGAAGCGCCCGGTCGCCTGAGCCGGGAACATGTAGAGATGCCCCTGATTGTAGATGCCCGCGGCCCAGGCCTTGGCCTCGGGCTCACTGACATCGTAGCCGAACGCGGTGCCCTCGGGATCGCTGACCTCCGCTCTGTCAACAAATGCGATCGGCTCGATGGTCTTGGTCTCGATCAGACGCCACACATCCGATGGGAAGTCGGGCACTTGGCTCATCAAATCGTACAGGTCGAGATAGGTGTAATTGCCCAGAAGCTTGCTGCCGTGATGCCGGATGAACTTGCGCGTGTTCGTGCGACCGCCACTGCGCCACACCACCCAGTCAATTTCCGGATGCTGGTCGAGCCAGGCCACGAGGCGGTTTGGCACATCGACCACATAGTCGCGCGCCATTTTGGCGTAGGTCTCGTTGTCGTATTTCGGCGTCGGCCATGTCGCCGCATAGAGTTCGGGATCCTGCTCCTTCACCCACGCACGGCCTTTCTCGGGGTCGGGCGTGATGCCTGTGTAGTTGAAGAAATATTCGAGTTCGCGCTGCCCGTCGGCAATCGTGTAGGTGCGGATGCCGGTGCGGAAGTCGAGATATTGCTCTTCCGTCAAGCCGAGCAGGTCCCAGATCGTCAGAACCGTCGTCTTGACGCCGCGCTCTTCCATCGCGCGCTTGATGGCTTCCTGCACCATCATGTTGGGTCGCGTGTCGCGGATCTCGCCAACAACAATCAAAAGGTGCTTGCCTGCGTCCACGAGCCCCAGCGGCGCGCGGCCCTGGCTCTGGCGTGAAGCCGCACGCGCCGCAGGCATCAATTGCTCGATGTTATCAGGCTTTTTCAGATAGGACGGAAAGGCAGGCGCGGGCACGGGGTGCTGCGCGCCGGGGCCGACCAGCCCATATTCCTTCCGTCGCGCGGGCATGTCTTCGGGATTCCACGGAGCATAGGCGCTCTTGCGCTCCGCGATCGGTTGCGATTTATCCGCTCGGGCTTCGAAGGGAGCCATCGCTGGTGAAAAGGCGAGGAGCAGAATTGCGAGGCGCGCAAACAAGCGTCTGGCCATGACCATATTCCTTATTGCTTCGGGGGCCGATCAGGGCTTGAAGAACTTGTTTGTGCCATCGTCGATGCTCTGCGCCCAGCGCATCCAATAGGCGCCGGGGTCCTTCGCATAGGCGTCGTAACTGCCCGGCGCATTGATGCCTGGAAGTTCCGGCACGTAGTCGCGCGCAAGAACGCGGTCGGGGTTGCCGTAGCGCGAGGCGAGCGCGCGAGCATAGGTGTCCTTGAGGGACGTCAATCCACCATGTTCGACCAAGGTGATCCATTGGTCGAGATCGCGCACGCGCACCTGCATGGTTGCCAGCAGGTTGTGCTGGTGCATCGAGTGCCCCTTTGGCACGTTGTTCTTCGTGGCGAAGTCCTCGGTTTCCTTGGCCCATGGGCCGACGATGTCGGGGCCCATGGCCACCTCGGCGCCAAACGCCCAATGGATGACGCCCGCGACATTGCGCTCGGAGAGATTGTTGCCGTCCATCACCTCGCCGGGATGCTTGAAATATTTCGGGTTGGTGCCCATGCCGGCTTCATAAAGCCACCAGTAACCGGGCTTTTTCTGCATCGGCCAGGTGAGCGTCTTCGTGCCGGGATAGTCCTGAAACAGCTTCAGGCCTTCGCCATAAAGGCCACCGCCCTTCACGTCGGAGATGAGCCCATCCTTCACCGTCACTTCAATGCGGGGGTAGGTGGCTGCATGGCTGGACGTCGCGGCGATGATGCCCTGCACTTCGGCTTGCACGGGAGCGATGTAATTGCCCTTCATGACCGGGTATTAGTCGCGACCCTTCTGCGGGTCTGGCACGAAGCCCGTGTAATTGAAGAAATATTCGAGCTCCCGCTGGCCATCGGCGATCGTGTATGTGCGCACGCCCTCGCGATATTCGTAATATTCTTTTTCACTGAGGCCGAGCAGCTCCCAGATGGTCAGGATCGTCGTCTTCACGCCACGCTCTTCCATGGCGCGCT
>JAQGKN010000642.1 GCA_028290085.1 Hyphomicrobiales bacterium | reverse complement strand
GGGTGCAGCAGCCATGTCTTCCAGGATCGCGGTCAAGGTCATGGGATCAGAACTTCTGCAGCATTTTGGTCACGTCGACCTTGGCGGACAAAATGCCGTTGTCCGAGGAGAAGTCGATGAACTTCTGGAACTCGGCGACATTGGCGGGCGTCAGGTCCGAAACCATCGTGAACTTCACGAGCGGCACGGCGGCGGCGACTTCCGGCGTCATCGCGATGCCCTTGGTCATGGCCTTCCGGGCAGCCACCGTGTCGGCTTCGATCGCCTTGATCGACTTGGCCCAGGCGGCGGCGAACTTCTTCGCGGCTTCCGGCTTTGCCTTGATGAAGTCGCTGGTCATGGCAGTGCCGGCGATCCAGCCGTTGGCCTTGCCGTCGCCCAGAATGTAGGTGGCAACGAGTCCGGCCTCCAGCGTGCGAGCGGAGCCCGTCGTGGCGAGGATCGTGGCTGCGGGCTCGAGCGTGTAGGCAGCATCGAACGTGCCGGCTGTCAGCGCATTGACGTGCTGGGTAAGGTCGAGCTGGTCGAGCGTGTAATCGCCTTCCTTCAGGCCCGCGAGACGCAGGACGGCCTTCGCCATCACGACGTTGCCGGGGCCGGGAGCCGACGCGATACGCTTGCCCTTGAGGTCCATGAGAGTCGTGGCCTCGACGCCCTTGCGGACCACGAATTGCTCCATCTTGTATTCTTTGTTCTGCGAGTTGATCGCAATGAACATCGCAACGCCGGGCTTCTTCAGGTTGCCGTTGGCGGCGTCGATCGTGGTCAGGTTGCTGGTCACGTCGATCTGGCCGGCGATGAGCGCGGCGAGATTGGCGGGCGGGCCGATGATCTGCGTGATTTCGAGGTCGAGCCCTTCAGCTTTGAACAGGCCCTTTTCAATTCCGTAATAGAGCGGCAGCGATGCACTGACGGGATTGGCACCGACACGCACGACTTCCTGGGCAGAGACGGACGTCATTGAGCCGATCAATCCGATCGAGAGGAAGGCGCCGGCCTTAACAAAGCTCTTGAACGAAGGCATTTGGATCTCCTGGAACAGTCGTGGGTTGTGAGGAGCAAAACGTGGGCCAAGCCGTCACCGGCTGCTGTCGCAGCCGGAGTTCCTATAGTCGGATCTCAATCCATCTCGACGATGGCGATCACCGGGCCGCCGCCGTGCGGACCCTGATGCATGGCATCGACCGAGACGAAGACAGCCGCATCGCCGATGGCGGCCGCAGCCACGCCGCCCACCGCCGCCTTCGAATGGCGATGGTGGTGCACGTCGGAATCATCCAGCATGATCTGCCTGCGGCCGCGCAGTTTCCCGCGTTTATCGGCCTCACATTTCATGAAGCAATTGACGAGCTTACCGTTCAGGTCGGACGCGCGCGCCCGCTCTGGGAGGGCGAGGCCCGCATCTCGGATGGCGTCGTAGATGCCGTCCATGTCGAGCGCGTCCTTCATGACGCTGTGCCCGATGCGGAAGCGTCCGCCCGCACCCGCCTTGTTGCCGAACAGCACGATCTGCGCGCAGTCGAGTTCCACGCCCGACGAGCAGGAGGCGACCGCCGAATAGAGATCGAGGTCGTGGCAGATCTGCTCGGCACGCGGCATGTCGATCTCGCCGAGAGCAACGGCGATCCCTAAGCCCGTGGTACCATTGGAGACGCCCATGGAATCGTGCAATTCGCAGGCGACTGTCTGGCCTCGTGAATATGCGTCCTGAATGGTCTCGATGGTCAGCAGCGGCGTCTTCGTCTGGACGTAGTGAACGTCCTTCGGGTCGGTGATACCCGCGTCCTTCATGGCGAGGCGCACGCCCTCTGCAACCTTCTCGACCATGGCGGGACGGCCAATGTCTTCGGGCAGGATCTGCGGGCTGAGGGCGGTGCCCATCACGATGCGCGTCTCGCTCGCCGGGCCGGCTTCAGCGGTGCGCGCAAAGACGGTGGCGTGGGGCGTGATCACGCCGTCGCAACCACCCGACCAGACCATGGGAATCTTCTTCACGGCGGCAGCGTCGCGCGTGCCGTGGTCCATCAGCACCTTTCGGAACGCCTGATCGGAGAGGATGCGGGTGAAATCGTTCACGCCACCATTGCCTTCCGTCTTGCCGATCACGGCGACGACTTCATCTGCCTTGAATCGGCCCGCGAGAATGTGTTCCTCGAGCCCGGACGCATCCATGACGCTCTTGATTTCGATTTTGACGACGTCGACAGCCAACGAACTCTCCACTCTGGTTTGGAATTCCGGCTCAGCCGCCGGTTGTCCCCAGTGTTGCAGTCCTCGTGCCGTTTGCCTCTGCCGACCTTAGCAGGGGGTACCCGCTAGGCGCGGCGCTCGACTTTAAGTCATCTGCCTAATTATGAGGCGGCTGACTGAGGCACTTTGCCCCGTTCTCGACCAGCCGAAAAATTATTCTGCCCGGCAAACCCGAGCCCAAGCTTGACGGGGCGACGCCGGACGCCTTGGAATGTGTCGGGGGGCTTCGAAATCGAGCGAGGCTGTGATGAGTGAAGACGATGGCACCTTGGACTTGGCAGAGGGCCGTGATTTTGCCGAGGAGGCGTATTCGGATTTCGTCGCCGAACGCGCCAGTGCGTTCGGTCGTCTGGCCTTGATGCTCGATTGCATGAAGGACGACCACGCGAAGGAACTCACGCGCACGATGTTGAAGGCGATCATCCGGTCCATCCGTACGCCGCCCGAAGCCGATCTGGTGGAATGGCCGCGCGTCTGACAGTCGCTGCGAGTCACAGGATACTCAGTGCATGGCCTTTCCACCGTCTACGTTGATCGTCTGCCCGGTCATGTAATCGCTCGCTTGCGAGGACAGGAACATGACGGCGCCGACGAGATCCTCCGGATATTGCGCGCGGCCCATGGCGCGCCCCTCCGCCTGCGCGGCGAGATAGTTCCCCGACGACGACTGCACCTGCGTGTCGCTCAGCGTATAGCCGGGCGTGATCGCGTTTACGGTGATGCCGAGCGGCCCCACCTCATGCGCCATGGCGCGGGTGAAGCCGATCACGCCGGCCTTGGACGTCGTGTAGTGAAGACGGTTGGGAACACCCTCCCAGACGCGGCTCGACGAGATGTTGACGATCTTGCCGCGACCCTTCTCGCGCATCGAGGGGACCACTGCGCGACAGCAGAGGAATAGGCCGCGCAAGTTGACTGCCATCACCTGGTCCCATTCTTCGACGGGAATTTCGAGCCAGCTCCGGCGGGGCAGGGTGCTCATCAGCGACGCATTGTTGATGAGGATATCGATGGTGCCGAAGCGCGCGAGGGCGGCCTGCGCCATGGCCTCGACCGACGCCGCGTCGGAGACGTCGGTGCGAATGCCCAGCGCCTTGCCCCCTTCGGCCTCGATGGCATGGGCAACGGCTTCCGCGCTTTCGCCGTCGATGTCGGCGGCCACCACATGGGCGCCTACCTTGGCAAATTCCTGCGCATAGATCTTGCCGATGCCTTTGCCGCCGCCAGTGATGACGACGGTCTGGCCCTGAAGATCGAAGCGCGGGTTGGCGATCATTTACAAAAGTCTCCTTAGACGGCGCTCCGCGCCAGAGCGTTCGTGCGCATGGTGCGGTGGAGGACTGCAAACAGTGCCCCGGCTGCAACGGCTACGCAAAGCTGGAGCAACGGGTGGGGTACAATTAACGCGAGACCGGCGGCTCCGAAAGCCAATTGCGCCAGGACGGGCATGCGCTTTTGCCCGATGTAGCCGTGCAGGAACAACGCCGCGCAGAGAACGAGCGCGGCGCCTGCCAGCGTATCCGCGACAATCGTCGTGAGGGCGCCCTGCATCAGGATGCCCGTGTTGAACAGGAAGAAGAACGGTAGCACAAAGCCACCCACCGCCAGCTTGCAGGCATAAGGCGCGAGCTTGAAGGGGTTCGCCCCCGCGATTGCGCTGACCGCAAACGCTGCCACCGCAACCGGCGGTGTGATCGCCGACAGGCAGGAGTAGAAGAGCAGGAACATGTGCACCGGCATCACCGGCAGCTGGAATTTGCCGATCAGCACGGGCGCAAGCAGCGCGACACCCATGATGTAGACGCCCGTCGTCGGCATGCCCATGCCGAGCAGCACGAGAATGCCTGCCGCCAGCAGCAGCGAGGGCACGAGAAGTCCGCCCGACAGTTCAAACATCAGCAGCGTGAACTTGCCAGACAAGCCTGTCAGCTCGATACAGCCGATGATGATGCCAGCAGCCGCCACCGCTGCAACGAGCGGGACGGAGCTGACGCAGGTCTCGACACATGCCGTCAGGAAGCCCTTCGGCCCGATAGCACCAGTGCGGCGCATCCAGCTTGCGAGCACGACCGAGACAGCAGACCCCGCTGCGACATAGGCCGCCGAATAGCCCTGCATCAGCAGAACGATCAGCACCACGATGGGCACGATGCTCGGCCAGTTGTTGGCAAGCGCGGCGCGCATCCCGACGATATCGGATTCAGGGAGACGGCCGAGGTTGAAGCGTACGGCGTCGAAGTGAACCAGCGTGAAAATGCCGAGGTAATAGAAGAGGGCCGGCACCAGCGCGTATTGGCAGATGAGGTGATAGGGAATGCCAGTGAAGTTCGACATGATGAAGGCGACCGCGCCCATGACGGGCGGCAGCAT
>JAQGKN010000629.1 GCA_028290085.1 Hyphomicrobiales bacterium | reverse complement strand
TAAACCCGGTTAGGTAGGATTCTTGACCTTAGCGGCATGCTCCGCATGGTGCGCCCATTTCGACACCAACTTACGACGCGACCGACCCTCTCGGCGGACCCGTGACCAAGCCATCTAACCAGTTTCGTGGAGCTTGGCCACAATCTTACGGGTTGCTTACGGGTTCCGAAAATCGTCTGGCGGCTGGTCGCTAAGTGATTGATTTTGTTGGCTGGGGGACCTGGATTCGAACCAAGATTGACGGAGTCAGAGTCCGCAGTTCTACCGTTGAACTATCCCCCAAGAGAGTCTCGTGATTTCAGAGACTTCTCGGCTCGATCCGTGGATCGAGGTGGAAACGCCAAGGCGTGTTCCAGTGGCGCGTTCTTAGCCCGTCCCGTTTGCTCGTGTCAACGGGCTCAGCGCGACTTTGGTGCGCCTCACGCGGCCTGCGCAGGCTGGATCTTGGCCAGGGCTCTTTGAAGGGCTTCGAAACAGACAGGGTCGAGGGCTGTTCCCAGGCTCTCTGTCATGATTCCCAGTGCTTTCGAGACTGGCATGGCAGCGCGATAGGGGCGGTCGGCCGTCAGGGCATCGAATATGTCGGCTGTCGTGATGATCCGTGTTTCCAGGCAAATCTCGTCGCCCGCGATGCCTCTCGGGTAGCCCTTTCCATCGAGGCGCTCGTGGTGGGCTCCAGCGATTCGGGCCATGTCGGCGAAGGCTGCGACGCGCGACAGGATGACCTCCGAGTAGGCGGCATGCAGTTTCATTGCCTCGAATTCGGCATCGTCGAGCTTGGCCGGCTTGTCGAGAATCGAATTGCTGACGCCGAGCTTGCCGATGTCGTGCAGCAGCGCTGTTCGCTTGAGCCATCGGCGGCGGCCCGGCGCAATGTCCATGGCCTCGGCAATCATGTCAGTGAACAGCGCGACGCGCTCGCTGTGGCCTGCGGTGAAAGGGCTCTTGGAATCGACCACCTGCGCGAAGGCCGTCGCGATATCGTCGAAGAAATCGTCGTTGAGGGGCGCGCGCTTCTGCGCTGCGTCGAGCGCGAGAACGCGCGCTTGCAGATCGTCGGCGCGACGCTCGGCCCAGAACCCCGGGTCATCAGCCAAACTCTGGAAAGCATCGACCAATGCCGGGTCGAACCAGCCGCCGGAGCGGCGCGAAACCTCCAGCCGGGCCGTCTCAGCGCCTCCGGCCGTGAAGAAGACGTCTATGACCTGCGCCATCAGCGCAATGCGCGCGAACATGGGGATGTCGGTTCCGACTTTGCCGAGGGGCTGGCCGGAGCCGTCCCAATGTTCGTCGAGGCCGGTAATCCCCTCCGCCACAGCTTCGGAGAAGCGAAGCTGGCGCGCGATGCCTGCGCCGCGCTGGCAGCGGGTCTCGATCAGTTCGCGCGCAATCTCGCCGCCGTTCTGGATGATGTTGAGCATGGCGCGAAAGCGTTCTGCGAGGCCTGCTTTCAGACCCGTGTGTGCGAGCACGAATCGCAGGACCTTGGGCAGGCTGCCGTCGATCTCCTTGAAGTCACGTTTGAAGTCGAGATCGTCGGTCAGATAGAGCTGGCAGATTCTCGCGGCATTGCTGCTGCAGCCGAGATCCTTCAGCAGCAGGGTGTAGGTGAGGTCGCCGAGTTCGGCATCCGACATTCCAATGGCCTGGCCGATGCGCGTGCCAATCCAGCAGCAGCGCACGCAATGCCCGGCGGGCTGGCCCTCGGTCATGTCGAGCGCGTGGCTCAACGCACCCAGCAATTCGCCGAGCTGAATATGAGGGCCAGCGTGAGGTTCGAAATCGAACATTGTATTTCGGGCACCGGTTAGCGTTTCGTCCGGAGACTTACAGGCAAAGATTAGCAATTCGCTAGCTTGATCAGTTCGATAGTGAAGTTGTGACTACGTTCTTGAAAGTTCAGCCTTTTCAACCCTTGCTGTTTGGTCTGTCGCGGTCGCCCGGCGCATCTCGCTCCGTTGATCGGGTAGCTCCGCTCCAGCCCCGCAGCTGAGGGGAGGCCGTTACGCCAATTCACATGGCAAAACATACTGAGGACCGGTACACTCCGCGGTGAACCGCCTCGGCCGCCATTCCAGCCTTGCGCGACAGGAGAGTTTTGCCGTGCCAGCCATGGACCTCAACGGGACCGGGGCCGACCTCGCCGACGCAGAGCGTCGCGCGAGCGCCGAACGGACCACCGCCGGGGTTGATCGCCTGCGCGCACAGCCGCACACCTATGCCGCGCTCGATCTTGGCACCAACAATTGCCGTCTGCTGATCGCTCGTCCCGCGCGGGAGGGGTTTCGCATCGTCGATGCCTTTTCCCGCATCGTGCGGCTCGGCGAAGGCGTCAGCGCGTCTGGCCACCTCAGCGAGGCAGCGATTCGCCGTACGCTGGGTGCGCTGGAGATCTGCCGCGACAAGATGGATGCCCGCGGTGTCACGCGCGCCCGGCTGATTGCGACAGAAGCCTGCCGCATGGCCGAGAACGGGGAGGAGTTCATCGCCCGCGTCAGTGAGCGCACAGGGCTTGAGCTCGAGATCGAGGATCGCGAGACGGAGGCGCAGCTGGCTGCCGCCGGTTGCGCTGCGCTGGCTGACGCGCAGGCGAAGGGCGTCGTGCTGTTCGATATCGGCGGCGGCTCGTCGGAAATTGTCTGGCTGGCGCGTGGCGCGACCGGGCAGGGGGCTGATATCCGGAGCCGCGTGCGTCATTGGGCGTCGCGACAGCTTGGCGTGGTGACGCTGGCCGAGAAATTCGGCGGCTACAACGTCGATCCCGATACGTTCGAAGCGATGATCGACCATGTCTGGGCCGAACTCGCCGATTTTCGCAATCGCGTTGCCGACGAGATGCGCTGCGACAATTTCCATCTGCTGGGCACGTCGGGCACCGTCACCACGCTGGCCGGGGTGCACCTGAACCTGCTCCGCTACGACCGGCGCCGGGTCGATGGACTCTGGATGTCCGAGAACGAGGTCGACGGCGCGCTGGATCGTTTGCGCGCGATGAGCTATGACGACCGTGTCGCCAATGGATGCATCGGAGCTGAACGCGCGGATCTCGTGCTCGCCGGTTGCGCCATTCTGGAGGCAATCCGGCTGGCCTTTCCGGCGGACCGTGTCCGCATTGCGGATCGTGGCCTGCGCGAAGGCATTCTCGCCGAGTTGATGGGCGCCGACGGCGTCTGGCGGGATGGCGAAAGGGTACGAGAGCATCGTCGATGACACAAAAGAAGAGCACCGGCAGCCGCGAAGGCTCGCTCAAGGTGCGCGTGAAGACTGCCAAGAAGCGCACCATGTCTTCCACGCTCTGGCTCCAGCGCCAGCTGAACGACCCTTATGTCGTGCAGGCGAAGAAGGAGGGCTGGCGCTCGCGCGCGGCCTTCAAACTGATCGAGATGGACGATCGCTATAAGCTGCTGCGCCATGGCCAGCGGATCGTCGATCTGGGCGCCGCGCCCGGTGGCTGGGCGCAGGTGGCGGCCAAAAAGGTCGGCTCCGCCAATGGTCATGGCCGCGTGATCGGCATCGATCTGCTCGACATTGATTTCATTCCCGGCGTTGAATTCACCGTCATGGACTTCCTCGACGAGGACGCGCCTGACCGCCTCAAGGCGATGCTTGGGGGCGAAGCAGACGGCGTGATGTCCGACATGGCGGCCAACACGACCGGCCATAAGAAAACCGACCACATCAAGATCGTTGGGCTCGCGGAACTCGCAATTGAATTTGCCACGGAAGTGCTGGCACCCGGTGGCTTTTTCGTCGCCAAGGTTCTGCAGGGCGGCACCGAGCACCAGCTTCTCGCCCAACTGAAGCGCGATTTCAAAACCGTGCGCCATGTGAAGCCCGAGGCGAGCCGCGCCGGTTCGGCCGAACTCTACGTCCTGGCGACGGGCTTTCGCGGTCGTCGGCCAGGCACCGACGTGCCTAACGCCGAGGATGCGGACGCCGAGGATTAGGCCGTTGGCCTACTCGAAGCGCTCCCAGCCGTTCAGGCCCAGTCGCTCCTGCGGCACGTAACGGGCCTTGTAGGCCATCTTGCGGGAGCCCTCGACCCAATAGCCGAGATAGAGATGGGGCAGGCCGAGGCGCTTGGCCCGCTCGATGTGCTCGAGGATCATATAGGTCCCGAGCGAGCGCTCGGCGGCTCCTGGATCGTAAAACGAATAGACCATCGAGAGACCGTCCGCGAGAACGTCCGTCAGGCAGACGGCTGCGAGGGGACCGTGGCCGCGGCCGTTGAGAAAACTGTCGATGCCACGCGGGCGATACTCGATGAGACGGCTGTCGACATGGGAATCTTCCACCATCATCGAATAGTCGAGCACGCTCATGTCGGCCATGCCGCCATCGGAATGGCGGGCGTCGAGATAGGCGCGAAACAGCGAATATTGTTCTGACGTCGGCTCCGCCGGCTGCGCATGTCCGCTGAGATCGGCATTCGCGTCGAGCACGCGACGCATGTTGCGGGTCAGCTTGAACTCATCGACCTTGACGCGCACCGACACGCACGCTCGGCAGCCTTCGCAGGCGGGACGGTACGCTATTGTCTGGGAGCGGCGGAAACCGGATTGTGTCAGCGCGTCGTTGAGGGCAACGGCGCGCTTGCCCACGAGATGGGTGAATACCTTGCGCTCCTCCTGGCCCGGGAGATAAGGGCAGGGCGCTGGTGAGGTCAGGTAGAATTGCGGCGCGTCGCGCGGCTCTTTCGTCACCCTCGTCGGTCTCCTAGCAAGCGGTTATCTCGCTATATTGAGGGCTCAGGCGCGCCGTGTCACGACCACTCCGGCTACAATGTCATGCAGGCAGCGCTTGTCGGTCGAAATAAGGGAGACCAGGAGGATGAGCGGGGTGAGGATCGTCCAGCTCAGGTAGAACAGCACAGCATGAACAGCAGCGGTCAGGAACGATACGCGGCCCCCGTCGGTCGTGTGCATTTCGAGATCCATGGCGCGCATGCCCGGCGTCGCCATACGCCAGCCGGAGATCGTCAGGCCATTGTAAAACAGCGCGATGGCCGGGTAGAGCGGCGGGATCAGGAACCACGTCAGGCCGAAGGTCACTATGCCCAGCACGATCAGGACCATCAGCACGGCCACGAAAATGATGGTGATGGCGATGAGATCGAGGGCGATTGCCGTCATGCGCCGCGTACGCACGCCTGCGAGAGCTGCGTAGGGCAGGCGCGCAGGCCAGAATGCCTGCGGGGGAACCGATGTCGTGGTTTGACCCTGATCGCTCACGTGTCGTCTCCTTCGCGCTGCCGGGCGTATTTCGGCGGCATGCACAGATGTGGGGTGAAGGCGCGACGCAGACAAGTGGTGCGATTCACTGGCGCCACCCCGTCTGTAGGGATACCGTAACGGCGGGTCGCGTGTGTCGAAGATCTCCGAATTGCAGGAAATGCCAATGCCCTGGTCTATCGTCATCGGGCGCGTCGCGGGAACTGCGATCCGTGTCCACATCACCTTTCTCCTCTTGCTGGTGTGGATCGGTTTCAGCGCCTTCAACTCTGGTGGACGGGATGCAGCTGGCGCGAGCCTGCTGTTCATCGTTGCGCTGTTTGCGTGCGTCCTGCTGCATGAGTTCGGCCATATCCTGATGGCTCGCCGCTTCGGCATAGCGACGCCCGACGTCACGCTACTGCCGATAGGCGGCGTCGCCAGTCTGGAGCGGATGCCGGAAAAGCCCGCGCAGGAACTGGCCGTGGCGCTGGCGGGGCCGGCGGTGAATGTCGTCATCGCTCTCGTGCTGATATTGTTCATGGGGGCTCTGGCGCCAGCCGACATCACGCGGATCGACGACCCCCAACTCGGATTGCTGGCGCGGCTGGCGAGTGCAAATATCTTTCTCGTCTTGTTCAACATGATCCCGGCCTTCCCGATGGACGGTGGGCGCGTACTGCATGCGATCCTCGCCATGCGGATCGGGCCGAAGCGGGCCATGCAGGTGGCCGCGAAGATCGGGCAGGGGCTGGCTTTCGTGCTTGGCTTTCTCGGCCTGTTTGGAAACCCGCTGCTGATCTTCATCGCGATCTTCGTCTATGTGGCCGCAGCGGGCGAAGCGCAGGACAGCGAGATGCGCGACGCGTTCAAAGGCCTGTCGGTTTCGGATGCAATGGAGACAGCCTTTGCGACAGTGCCCGCCTCCGCCAGTCTCGAAGAGGCGGTCGACATTTTGCTCGCAACGCCGCAGCACGAATTCCCAGTCGTGGATGCTTTCCACAAGCCCGTGGGGCTGATCGTGCGTGAGGATCTGATTGCGGCGCTCCGCCAGCGCGATCGCACGTCGCCGGCGATAGACATTGCCCGCGCGCCGGTCGAGGGCGTGCGTGGGACCGCACCCCTCGAAGGGGCGCTGGAAGAAATGCGCCGCACGCGCGCGGTGGCTGTTAGCGTCGTGGGGGAGGATGGCCAGCTCATCGGCCTGCTCACGCCGCAGAACGTGGCGGAAATGATGCTGATCCGTCAGGCTCGGCCGGATTGGCGGTTCAAGCGGGGGTGAGCCGGGCGCTGAGCCTCGGCCTCAAGCGTGAGGCTACCGGCCCTCCTGCCGCAACTTCTCCGCCACGCGCACGGCGAAGTAGGTGAGCACGCCATTTGCCCCCGCGCGCTTGAAGGCAACCAGGCTCTCCATCATGGCTTTGTCACCGTCGATCCAGCCGTTCTGTGCTGCGGCCATGATCATCGCGTATTCGCCTGACACCTGGTAGGCGAAGGTCGGGACCGAAAAACTGTCTTTCACGCGACGCACGATGTCGAGATAGGGCATGCCGGGCTTGACCATGACCATGTCGGCGCCTTCCTCGATGTCGAGCGCTACTTCGCGTATCGCCTCGTCGGAATTGGCGGGGTCCATCTGATAAGTGCGCTTGTCGCCCCGCAGCAGTCCGCCTGAACCGACGGCATCGCGGAAGGGGCCGTAGAAGGCCGAGGCATACTTGGCCGCATAGGCCATGATCTGCACGTGATCGAAGCCCTCGTCGTCGAGAGCCGCGCGAATGGCGCCGATGCGCCCGTCCATCATGTCGGAAGGCGCGATGACATCCGCCCCGGCGCGTGCCTGATTGAGCGCCTGGCCCACGAGGGCGCGCACGGAGGCATCGTTCAGGATTTCGTCGCCCTGCATCAGGCCGTCGTGGCCGTGACTCGTGTAGGGATCGAGCGCGACATCGGTGACAATCCCCAGATCGGGCACTGCTGCCTTGATAGCTCGCACGGCACGGCAGATGAGATTGGTCTCGTTCAGCGACTCGCTGCCGCTCTCGTCTTTCAGCCCGGCTGGCGTGTAGGGAAACAGGGCCACGGCGGGGATGCCTAGCTTGGCTGCATGGGCGCAGGCGCGGACGGCTTCATCGACGCTCAGCCGGTCGACGCCGGGCATCGAGGCCACGGGCTCGCGGACGTTCTCGCCGTCGACGATGAAAATCGGCCAGATGAGATCGTCGGTGGTGAGCACGTTCTCGCGCACGAGGCGGCGAGCCCATTCAGCGCGGCGATTGCGGCGCGGACGATGGGTCAGCATCATGCGCTCCGGTTGATCCGTGCGGGCGGGATCGAACGGCGAGGCCATGGCAATTCACTCCGGTATGCGAGACGATTGCGTTAGCACGGATCTCGACGCATGAAAAAGCCGACCATCGGCCGCACGCCGGCTCGTGGCGTTGACCCCGCCGGGGGCGCGGTCTATGCGTCGGGCGAATAGGGGCTCTCGCCCGCGCCGGAGAATCGATGAAGCTGCGACACACGGCCGACGAACAGTCCGATCATGAGGTTATTCACATCGGATCCGACGGGAATGGCCGGCCGGGCGTGACCCGCTGGGGCTTCATGCTCGTCGTGTTCATGCGAATCGTGGCGGTGCTCTGGCTGATTCAGGGCCTGATGCAGTGGCGGCTCATCCTGATGCCGGGCGATGCCCCTCTCGACTCCCTGCCAACGCTTGAAGCCGTCGGCATCGTCTTCTTCGCCGTCACCAACCTCGTCGCGGCTGTCGGTCTCTGGCTGGCCGCGCCCTGGGGCGGCGTGCTCTGGCTCTTCGCCGCGTCCGCGCAGATGTTCATGACCGTCTTCATGCCGGGATTGCTGGGCGGCGGGCGGCTGATGATGGCAGTCGATGTGGGGCTTGTCGTGGCCTATTTCGTCCTGACCTGGTATGCTGCGCAGGAGCGCGACGGCATCTGACAGGCCAGGACGAAGTCTAGTTTTCGGCTTTACTTGAGACCGAACAGTTCCTGCGCATTCTTGTGCGAAATCTTTTCGCGCATTTCCTGCGGCATATCCATCGCTTCCAGAATTGCGATGGTCTCGCGGATATAGCCAGGTCCCTTCTCAGGATCGAACGGGCAATCGGAAGCAAAGAGCACCTTGTCTTCGCCATAGAAAGCCACGCCGCATTCCATTGCGGGACGCGCGCCGAATGTTGCGGTGTCGGCGTAGAAGTCCTTGAAATAATCGAAGGGGCGCTTCTTCAGGTTCTTCAGGACGACCGAATAATCTTCGTCCGACGTACGCTTGCCCAGCTGATCCCAGCCCGGACCGACGCGGCCTTCGAAATATGGCACCATGGCGCCCAGGTGATGGGCCACGATCTTCAGCTCGGGCAACTTGTCCATCATGCCGGAGAAGACGATGCGTGCCATGGCTGCAGAGGTCTCGTAGGGCCAGCCGAAGGTCCACCAGATCTCGTATTTGGATTTGTCTTCGTTCTTGTAGTCCGTCATTTCCTGGCCGCGCGCCGGGTGAATGAGGATCGGCTTGCCGCGCTTGGCGCAGACTTCGAAGACACCGTAGAACTCGGGCTCATCGAGCGGGCGTCCGGCTACGTTGGAATAAATTTGCACGCCATTGGCGCCATTGTCGAAAGCGCGTTCCAGCTCGCGCGCGGCGTCCGGATGGTTCATCGACACCGAGGCTGTATACCCCGGGAAGCGGTCAGGATATTTGGCGCAGAGTTCGGCGAGGCCGTCATTGGCGATCTTCGACAATTCGTGGCCGAGTTCCGGCGGACCCAGCTGCTCCAGCGGCGGCTGCGAAATCGAGAGAACCTGCGAGTAGTTATAGTCCTTGAACATGTCCATGACGCGCAGGCGCTCGTCGAGATCATAGATGCAAGGAATGTTGCGGACGCGCTTGCCGATGGCCTGCTCAGTGCCGGGAATGGCCAGCATCCGATCGAAGAATGCGCGCGGGAAAAAGTGGTTGAAAGCGTCGATATATTTCACGTGGGGCGTCCTCTCCCTGTGCGGCGGCCCTGTCCCAGGCGCGCTCGTCGCCCGCACATTAGGCCGGGAGCATCCTGCGCCGCAACCGCGAGCGGTGTGCCACGGAAGGAACCTTCCGCAACGTCATTTGAGTCAATGGTGAATCCAATTTTTAATGTAAACGAAGTTCTTCTTTCACATTCGATTCACCTCGAGAAGTAAACTTCGGATTCAGCCTGTTGTTTAAACTCGTCTTCATCGGGCAAACCTATATTCACCTCATGAACAGCCGGCCGGGATTGCTGGCGACCCGAACAACGTAACGAGGTTTGCAATGAACACGGTCCTCAAGACGGAAGCTTCCCAGGCCCGCACTGAACGTCTCGGCGAAGTCCGCCCGGCGTATCTCGAAGCCCTGACGCTGGTCGAGCGCCTGCATCGCCGGCTTCTCGATGTCATCAAGGACGAGTTCGACCGCCGCAGCCGCAGCGACATCAACGCGGTTCAGGCGCTGCTGCTCTACAACATCGGCGACAAGGAACTCACTGCCGGTGAGCTGCGCACGCGGGGCTACTACCTCGGCTCCAACGTTTCCTACAACGTCAAGAAGCTGGTCGAGATGGGCTACCTCCATCACGCCCGTTCGCGCATCGACCGCCGCTCGGTGCGAATCAGTCTGACCGTGAAGGGCCAGGCTGTTCACGAGATCGTTGGTTCGCTCTACGAAAAGCACGTCCTGACCGTCGAACAGATCGGTGGAATCACCGGCGACGACTTTACGCGCATGAATGTTGCGCTCACCCGCTTGGAGCGCTTCTGGACGGACCAGATTCGCTACCGCCTCTAGGCCTTTGATCCGAGGCGAAATTTCGTCAATCCAGGGGCGCCCGCGAGGCGCCCCTTTTGCGTTTCAGGCGTGGTGTGTCTTTCCTGCAGCCGTTCGGCCACAAAACGGCCTCGGTGTTCGTTCCTTTTTAACCTCGATCGTGCTAGCGCTTTTGATGAGTTGCGGGGGCTTTTGAGGCCACCTGCTGGAAATCTGGCGTGATGTGCGTGCGAGTGGTTCGGCCCGGGAACGGCGCTTTCGATGCGCGAGGCTCCTGCTTTGACCACGGCGAGAGACCATGACGCATTCGAGAGACGCATTGGAGCGACCGGTGAGCAAATTCAACACTTCCGTATCCCGCCGGGCCTTCGCCCAGGGACTGACGATTGCGGGTCTGGCGGCGTTTGGTTTCGGGCGATTCGGCACGACGCAGGCGCTTGCCGCCCCGGCTGATGGAAGCGCGCTGTTCGGCGAGCAGGCCGAGTGGGTGCAGAAATACGACGCTGATTCGCGCCTGTCCGTGCCGCGCAGCACGACCCCGGTTCTCTCTTCGCAGACGGTCGCCACCACCGAGCAGGCGATCCAGCAGTATCAGGATCTGATTTCGCGCGGTGGCTGGAACGTGGTTCCCAACCAGACGCTGAAACTCGGAAGCAAGAGCAACGCTGTCGTCGCTCTGCGCAAGCGCCTGACGACCACGGGCGATCTCGATGAGACCGCCGGCACGTCGCCGGTTTTCGATTCCTACGTCGAGGCAGGTGTGCGCCGTTTCCAGGCGCGCCACGGCATCAGCCCGACTGGCGTTGTCGCCAAGCAGACCATCGATGCGATGAACGTGCCCGCTCAGGTCCGTTTGCGTCAGCTTGAAATCAATCTCGTCCGGCTGCGTGCCTTTTCGGGCAATCTGGGCGGCCGCTATGTGACAATGAATATTCCCGCCGCAGCCGTCGAGACGGTGGAAAACGGTGTGGTCGCCACCCATCATGCCGCAGGCGTCGGCAAGATCGATCGCCAGTCGCCGGTCATGCAGGCGAAGGTCGTCGAGATCAACTTCAACCCTTTCTGGACCGTGCCGGCCTCGATCATCCGCAAAGATCTGATCCCCAAGATGCAGGCGGATCCGAACTACCTCAGCGACAACAAGATCCGCGTCTTCAACGGCGCTGGCACCGAGGTGACCCCGCAATCCATCAACTGGAATTCGATGGAGGCCACCCAGTACAAGTTCCGGCAGGATCCGGGGGGCGACGTAAACTCGCTCGGCTTCGTGCGTATCAACATTCCCAATCCGCATGGCGTTTACATGCATGACACGCCGGCCAAGGGCATTTTCGGCGACGACTTCCGCTTCGTCTCGTCGGGCTGCGTCCGCGTGCAGAACGTCCGCGACTATGTTGCGTGGCTCCTGAAGGACACTCCCGGCTGGGATCGTGACCACATCGACGAGGCGATCCGGTCGGGCCAACGCATTGACGCGCGCCTGACTT
>JAQGKN010000606.1 GCA_028290085.1 Hyphomicrobiales bacterium | reverse complement strand
GCATCGAGCGGTTGTTTCTGGCCATCGATCCAGCCGAAGCGGATCGCCTCAACAACACAGTCGACCCACGTCACGGACGGCCTGCCGGAACTGACCTTTAGAATATGGATCCAAAGCTCGCTGCTGTTGTCGTGATGCTCAGCCAGCCAGTCACCCAGCTCTTGCGCGTCCCGAAACGCCATTGATGTTCGCGAGTTCTCAGCCATGCGCCAAGGTAGACTCTTAAGCGGCTATTCGGAAGCCGCGAGACCGGCGCCTGTGAGAAGGCCGAGCCATTCGAAACGCGATCGTTTATTGCTCGATTGCTCATGCCTCATTGAAGCTATGAGCCGCAGCCGGGCCGGGCTGGGGTGCCCAGTCAACTATCCCGAAGTGCCTTCGAGCCAATTCATCGCGGCGGCGCGATCGGCGCTGGCGAAAACGCGAAAATCCGGGTGGGCAAAATGCACCGCGACTGCCGGAGGTATTGTCAAAGCCAGACTGTCAGTAAGGACGGCGACCCGATCGATTCGCTTCTGGTGATCGCGCACAAACCGCACGTGCTGGACGAGCGCCGCGAAACTCTCCCAGCCCGGGAAATGTGCGGCCGCCAGCAGAATGCCGGTCAGGTTGTCGTGACCGGCGAGGTAGGCGTCAACATCGGCGGTGAGCGCCTTGAAATCGTCGACGGTCAGCGACCCCTTTGGCTCCAAGGCAAGGATTCCGGACGTTTGGTCGAGATTGTAATCGAGCATCGGTTTCTCCTCGCTTAGAGTAGCTTGTATGCTCGGATGCTTCGGCGAAATACTTCATCTCTGGGAGACGGCGCGGAGTTCGAGCCCAATCCGCCCTCCGCAACCACTTTTGAAGCTACCCCAGCCGAAGCGCTTCAAGCCTCCGCGACAAATGCGGTGCCCGAGGCGCGATCGCCAGTGAGTGACGCCTAGCGCCAGCCGCGCCTTCCCGAAGCTCCACCACGCACCAAGCGGATGACGAGCAGGAGGACGATGGCGCCGATTGTGGAATTGACAATCGCGCGAATAATTCCCGTTCCCAACTGGATGCCGAGCCGCGGCAGCATCCAAGCGCCGATCAGCGCACCTAGGATTCCGACGAGCAGATCTCCGATCAGTCCAAAGCCGGTGCCGCGCACAATCTGCCCGGCGAGCCAGCCCGCGACGATGCCGACAAGCAGGATGACCAATATGCTTTCGCCTGACATATGCATCGCGGATCTCCAGAACGTGTGATGCCGCTTAGCCCCATGGCGCGCGGCACTGCATCACCTAAGGCCTAACGGTTGGCGAGCCCGCAAGGTTCAATCAGTTGAGACGTTCAGTTGAAGGCTTGGTCGCAGATTCGATTGTGGCCCAGTCGGCAGGTCCCATCCGTTATTTGGCCAATAGTGCGGTCAAGACCGCATATCGACTTGCGCGTGAGGAAAGCGGAAGCGTGACGGTCAAACCGAGTTCCGAACCTGATGTTTTCTCTAAGCTGTAGGCGCGTGAATAATATAGCGCGCTCTTGAGCCTTGCTGACGACAGCGAACCGAAGCATGTTACAAATGCGCGCCCTGGAGAGCCATCATGTCGAACGAAGTTACTGAGCGTACGATTGCGATCATAGCTGAACACTTGAATGTAGACACCGCGAAAATCACGCGCGACACGCAACTCGATGAGCTCGGCGTCAACTCGCTTGAACTGACCGAGATCGTGATGGAGCTGGAAGAAACGTTCGATGTCGAAATCGACCAGAACGCAGCGGAAGCTTGGGCCTCGCTCAAAAATGTCGGCAACATTATCGATGCCATAGAGAAGCTCGCGAAAGCCAAGGCCTGACGTGGGCCGCAAGCGCGTCGTCATCACCGGCCTCGGCGGCATCTGTGCACTCGGTTCGCAAGCGGAGGCGATCTGGCAGGCGATGTGCGCTGGCCGTTCCGGCATCGTACCGCTGACCCTCGACAGGCGCGACCTCAAGACGAGCGTCGGCGGTGAAATCGGCTCGTACGCCGAGGAGGCCATCGATCCGCGTCAGCGCGTTGCCATGGGAAAATTTTCGGTGCTGGCGGTTCTCGCTGCGCGGGAGGCTTATGCGAGCGCGGGGCTCGATGCATTTGCAATCAACACGGCCCGCGCGGGCGCTTCCGTGGGCACGGCGGTCTGGGGTGCCGACGCGGTCGATGAGAGTTACAAGGACGTGTTTCTCGATGGCAAGAAGCGCGTCAACATCTTCACCGTGCCGCGCGCCATGCCCAGCGCGCCCGCCGCGCAGGTCGGCATCTCGCTGGGGCTGCGTGGGCCCGTCTTCGGCATCACGTCCGCCTGTTCCTCCGCAAATCATGCCATCATCGCAGCTGTGGATCAGTTACGGCTCGGCCGGGCCGACGTCATGCTGGCGGGCGGCACAGACACGCCATTGCAATATGGAATTCTGAAAGCCTGGGAAGCCCTTCGTGTGCTCGCACGCGACGCTTGCCGGCCGTTCTCCGCCGACCGCGACGGGCTGGTTCTGGCAGACGGTGCCGGAATGGCCGTGCTGGAAACCTTGGAGCACGCCGTCGCCCGTGGCGCCCCCATCCTGGCCGAGATCATAGGCTGCGGATTATCCGCCGATGCAGGAGACATCGTGTCCCCGACCATCGAAGGGCCAGCTGCGGCCATTCGCGCGTGTCTCGAAGATGCGGGGCTCGCCACCGGCGCAGTCGCGTATATCAACGCGCACGGCACCGGCACGAAAGCCAATGACCGCATCGAGACGCAGGCGATCCGCTCAGTTTTCGGGGCCGATGCGGACGGAATGAGCCTGTCGTCCACGAAATCCATGCACGGGCACTGCCTGGGGGCGTCCGGGGCCATCGAACTCATTGCTTGCGTCAACGCGATCCGCGACGGAGTGGTGCCGCCGACCATCGGCTACACGACCCCAGACCCGGATTGCGATCTCGACGTGACGCCCAATGCCGCGCGCGAGCGCCGCATCGATGTGGCCATGAGCAACGCCTTCGCCTTTGGCGGACTGAATGCTGTCATTGCGCTTCGCCGCGTTTGAGGCGCGACGGTTCAGGTTGCATTCATCTGCCACGGCGCAAGTTATGTTTACGGCCTGAGACAAGGCCGTCAGGAGAATTCAAAATGCGCCATTTCCCCAAGCTTCTCGCTCTCGGCCTCGCAGCTTCCTTCGCCTTCGCTCCGGCCATGGCGCAGACTCCGGCGCCCGCGCCGAGCACCGCAGCGACGGCGCCCATTGCCAAGCCGGCCGTGCCGGCTGCAACCCCGATGACGAAGGCTCCCGCCAAGGCCGCACCGGCGACCAAGGCCGAGCGCAGTGCGAAGTCGCTCGACTGCTCCAAGCAGGCCGACGCCAAGGCGCTGCACGGCAAAGAGCGCAAGAAGTTCCGCGAGACCTGCAAGAAGGGCTGATCTCGCCAGCCCTGCGCCTGGCCGCGGATGTACCGGCCGGGCGCAAATGCAAGCGCGGCTTCAGGTTTCAAACAAAACGCGCCCCTATGGGCGCGTTTTGCATTTATTCGGGCTCGAGCAGGCACTCGATCTCGATGGGTGTATCCGGCGGGCCAGCGCCTTGCTTGCGCGAGACGTCGACGAGTTTGTAGCCCTTCATCGCGCATTTGATCTGCACGGTATCGGGAGGAACATTCCTGCCGAACGCACCAAAGTGAAAGGTGCCCTCCGGGTCCGTGTGCGTCAGGATGACCTGTCCGCGCGCGTATTCCGCGCGCACGGTGGCGTCGGCGAGCAGTTTCTGTGTGGCGACGTCTCGCGCCTGCCCAAAAAAGGGCGGGCCGTCCTCGGGGTCGTTGACCGTGCCCCCTTCGAT
>JAQGKN010000543.1 GCA_028290085.1 Hyphomicrobiales bacterium | reverse complement strand
ACCTTCCTCGTGCGCGTCAAGGAAGCGCTGGAAGATCCGGCACGCCTCGTTCTCGATCTCTGACCTTCAAGAAAAGCGACTGCGACGTCCCCCTCCCCCTTGCGGGGAGGGGTTAGGGGTGGGGGTCGCGCCCATCTTGGTCATTTGTCGCGGCGGCGTTTTTATAAGCGAGACTTGCGCGACCCCCACCCCAGCCCTCCCCGCAAGGGGGAGGGAGTTAGCGCGGTGACCGCGTTACGACCTGAAAACTCTCAAGGCTCTGCACCGATGCCGAGCTGAACAGTCCGAGCTGCGGAGCATCTCAAATGTCCTACGATCTCGTCGTCATCGGTACCGGCCCCGGCGGCTATGTCTGCGCCATTCGCGCGGCCCAGCTCGGCATGAAAGTCGCTGTCGTGGAAAAGCGCAAGACGCATGGCGGCACCTGCCTGAACATCGGCTGCATTCCCTCGAAGGCGCTTCTGTACGCCTCCGACATCTACGAACTCGCGGGCCATGATTTCGCGCCGCTTGGCATCGTGGTGGGCAAGCCCACGCTCGATTTGCCTGCGATGATGAAGCACAAGGACGATACGGTCGCCGCGAACGTCAACGGCGTCGGCTTCCTGCTCAAGAAGCACAAGATCGAAAGCTTCTTCGGCCACGGCTCGATCAAGGCCGCCGGCAAGGTCGACGTGCTTGGTGACGACGGTAAGACCACGTCGCTCGAGACGAAGCACATTGTGATCGCGACGGGCTCCGATGTCGCAACGCCGCCCGGCGTCGATGTCGCTTTCGACGAGACGACGATCGTGTCCTCGACCGGCGCGATCGCGCTCGACAAGGTGCCCGCCAAGCTCATCGTCGTCGGTGCGGGCGTGATCGGCCTTGAACTCGGTTCCGTCTGGCATCGCCTGGGCGCGGAAGTGGTCGTGGTCGAATATCTCGACCGCATCCTGCCGGGCATGGACAATGAGGTGGCGCGCACGTTCCACCGCATCCTCGAAAAGCAGGGCTTTGTCTTCCACTTGTCGTCCAAGGTGACGAAGGTCGAGAAGACGGCCAAGGGCGCGAGCGTCACCTTCTCGCCGGTTGCGGGCGGCGATGCGGTCACACTCGAAGGCGATGTGGTTCTGGTGGCTACGGGACGCCGTCCCTACACGGAGAATCTCGGCCTGGAAGGCGTGGGCGTTGCGATGGAGCGCGGACGCGTCATCATCGACAATCATTTTGCGACCAATGTCCCGGGCATCTACGCCATCGGCGACGTCGTGCGTGGACCGATGCTGGCACATAAGGCGGAGGACGAAGGCGTCGCCGCTGCCGAGATCATCGCGGGCCAGCATGGGCATGTGAATTACGACGTCATTCCGGGCGTCGTCTACACAATGCCGGAGATCGCTTCCATCGGCAAAACCGAGGAAGAGCTGAAGGCTGCCGGTATCGATTACAAGTCTGGCAAGTTCCCCTTCACGGCCAACGGCCGCGCGCGCGCGATACGTCATACCGACGGCTTCGTGAAGATTCTGGCGGATGCCACGACCGATCGTGTGCTGGGCGTCCATATCATTGGCTCGGGCGCCGGTGAATTGATCGCCGAATGCGCCGTGCTGATGGAATTCGGCGGCTCGTCGGAAGATCTCGCGCGCACCTGCCACGCTCACCCGACCATGTCGGAAGCGGTCAAGGAAGCCGCTATGGCAGTCGAGAAGCGCCAGATCCATATGTAAGACGCGTCCGGGCGCCTGATCCGGGCGCCCGGGCCGTGATACAATTGCGGTCCAGCATACTCTTTTTGCGAGTTTGCATGATCCGCCTGCGCCGTATCGCCCTGTTCGTTCTGGCCGTCCTGTTCCTGATCGAAGCCTGGATCTGGGACGGTTTTTCAGCACTCGGCCATATTTTGGCGCGCGTGCTGCATCTCGCACGGCTGATCGAGGCTCTTCGAGGAATGATTGGCCGCCTGTCGCCCTATGCGACGCTGCCGCTGTTCATCCTGCCCGCCGCAGCCATCTTCCCCTTCAAAATCCTGGCGCTGTGGCTGATCGCCCACGGCCATGTTTTCTATGGCGGTCTGACGTTCTTGGCGGCCAAGACGGTGGGCGTCGGCGTCACCGCCATTCTCTTCGACCTCTGCCGCGAGCGGTTGTTGTCGATCGGCTGGTTCGCGCGCATCTACGCGAAAGTGCTCCTGTTCAGAACGTGGGCGAGCGCGCTGGTCGCGCCTTTGCGTCTGCGCATGGCCGAACTGCGCACGGCGCTCGGCCGTTTGCTCGGACAGGGCACGTTTGGCCGCCATGTGCTCAGTCTGCGCGCCCGTATCCGCCAGCGCTTCGCCCGCTAGGTCGAGGTGCGCGCTCTCGGGTGGGCGCTGCGGTACGCCTCCAGCAAGCGCGCGCTGTCGATGGCCGTGTAGATCTGCGTCGTCGATAGAGAGGCGTGGCCGAGCAATTCCTGAATGCTGCGCAAATCGCCGCCGCGCCCCAGCAGATGGGTCGCGAAGGAGTGGCGCAGGGCATGGGGCGTCGCGCTGTCTGGTAGGCGGAGCGCGCCGCGTAGCCGCTCTACCGTCAGCTGGATGATCCTGGGAGAAAGCCGTCCACCACGCGCGCCGACGAACAGCGGGCCATTCGGATCAAAATACGGGCAAATTTCGAGATAGAGCTCGATGGCTTTGCCGATGGGCGCGATCACCGGCACGGTGCGCATCTTGCCTCCCTTGCCGACAACGGTCAGGGACTCGACGCCCCCGCACGGCGCATCGCGTCGCGCGATGCCGAGCGCTTCCGAAATGCGCAGGCCCGCGCCGTAGAGGAGCCCGAGCACGGCGGCGTCCCGGGCGAGTATCCACGGCGCACGGAAGTCGCCATCGCGCGACGCGATGCGGGTCACGTCGCAGGCCTGATCCGCACGGAGGGCTTTGGGCAGGCTGCGCGACAGTTTCGGGCTGCGTACGGCTGCGAAGGCCGACGCCTTGCCCTTGCCCGCGCGCTCCAGGTGACGCGCGAAGGATCGGAGTCCCGCGAGATTGCGCATGAGCGAACGGCTCTCCACGCCCTGCGCACGGCGGCGCGCCATGAAAGCGCGTAGATCGACGGGGAGGATGGCCGCGAAGCTCGCGAGATCGGGCCGGCCGCCGAGATGATCCACGAGAAAGCTCAGGAACTGGCGCAGATCGCGGCTGTAGCCATCGAGAGTCAGCGGGGACACGCGCCGCTCCGAAGCGAGATGGACGAGCCAGGCGCGCGCCTGATTTGCCAGGTCCGCCCCGGCCTGCGGGAAGACGAGATGATCGTCCGCAGGCTCTGCTGGCACGGGCTTGGGGCGCTGCGGTTGAGGATGGACGCTCATGCCTCCATCCTCGCCAGACATGCTGAAGAAAGGCTTAGTGCCGGATCGCTCACCGGCCTTCGTGGATCTCGGTTGCAGCGAGGGCGAGTAATTCGTCCATGGTGCGTCGGATTTGAACGTCCGACTGTGCAACGCCCGCAGCATCGAAATCCTTGCGGATCTTGCGGAACACGTCCTCGTCACCGGGCTCCTCGAAATCGGCACTGACCACGGCGCGGGCAAAGGTGAGCGCTTCGGCGTCAGCCAGCCCCAGTTTTTCAGCGGCCCACAGGCCGAGCAGCTTGTTACGGCGAGCGGCGGCCTTAAAACGACGCTCTTCGTCATGAGCGAATTTATTCTCGAATCCCTCGCCGCGCTTGTCGAACGTGTTCATCCAGCTCTCCTGCAGGGCAATGCCGAGCCTCCCTATCGAGGCCACATTGGACATATAGGATTTGCCGTCCCACTTCACGAGAGCCATGGCCGCGAGCCGGACCGTGCGACGCCACGCGGCACGCGTCGTTGTATACGCCACACAAAGGGGATAGGTTGCGAGCTGGGTTGAATCCTTGGCCAGAACGGTCTAGGACGCCACCTTGCACCGCGGCCACTCACCCGATGGCTTCGATCCGCGACGATCTCGATCCACCATTTCGAGAAAGAAGCGACCGAAGCCCTAGAACAGGAGCCTCGGCCCGACCCATGGATTTTCTCAAGCCACGGTTGATCCCCATGAACCGCCGCCGTCGCATCTACGAAGGCAAGGCCAAGGTCCTTTATGAAGGCCCGGAGCCTGGAACGCTGATCCAGCACT
>JAQGKN010000362.1 GCA_028290085.1 Hyphomicrobiales bacterium | reverse complement strand
TACATGGCCGATTACGGCTAAATCTATGGCGGCCACAAAGCGCATCTTGTTCTCCGAAATGCTAGCCAGTTCTCGATAGGCGCGCCAACTGACGGAAGTTGTGCAACGATCCAATTAGTCAGGCGGGCCCCGTAAAGTCCAATAACCTGTCTTGTGGAAAGTCGTACATACGCCCGGTCTCTCTCCACGAGGGGAGGCACAAGGCCATGATCTTTGATGCGAAATCCGACGGCGTCCTGAGTGTCATGGGATCTTCATCAGGAGCGGCTGAGGCGCGTAGCCCTGTTCGTAATGGGCCTGGATTACAGAGCATGACACGTACGTTGGAACTAGCCGTTTCCGACGCGTAGGTGCGTGCCAATGCGTCGAGGGCAGCTTTTGAAATTGCGTAGGCGCCTCGTGCGGGCGCCATCTGTGCGCGACTGCCAGCGCCGGACGTGACGAAAATCGCCCGGCCGGCTTCGGACGCGCGCAGCAGGTGGTCGAAGTTGTGGATCAGGCGCCAGTTCGATGAGACGTTCGTGTCGAGCACCGTGCTCCAGTCGCTCTCGCGCAATTCCGAAAGCGGAATGCGAGGCCCCATGACAGCCGCGTTGCCGATAAGGACATCAAGGCGGCCCCACCTTTGCTGGACGAGCTTCGAAACGTTTTCGACGTCGTCTTGTGAAATGAGATCGCAAACGAGCGGCGAGCAGGCTGTGCCGATTTTGTTGGCGAGGTCGGCAAGCAATTCTGCGCTGCGAGCTAATGCGATCACGTGAGCGCCGTGACGGGCCAGCTCCAAAGCAATCGCATGGCCGATTCCGCGGGAAGCCCCGGTCACCAAGGCCACTTTGCCGTCAAGGAGTACGGCCGTCATCTAGCCTTCACCCGCGAAAGCGTGGCTTCCGTGATCATAGCATTCCTCCCTAATCGCAAACCCGTGGCAGTTTCCCTGCTCGTTGGACGAGTATGTCGTGTCAGCTCGCTAACAGCAAGAGGCGATACTATGGCATGATGTTGAGAAAGGGAAGGCTGGTCGATCGCGACATTGTGCTGCCGGATATTCGGTCGACGAGCGCCCGAATAACTCGGTGCGATAGGTGCCCCCCAACGGAAAGTGATTCCGTTTGGTGCGATTGGTAGAATTGTGCTGTCTTCTTCCCCAATACTAGAGTTGGCCATTTTGCTCGGTGTTGCAGGGGCTCGGGGGCTGTGCTTTGTTCGGACGACATTCGAAGACTCCTGGCATCCTGATTTGGCCGACCACAGATTGCTACATAGGCAATAATGCCTGGGCATCGCCAACGGCTTCTAACAAGACATAACGAGAACTCTCGCGACGTTTTCCTAGACGCGACATTTTCGTGGGGTGGCTTTGTATGCGTATGGTCGTGCTTTTGAGCCCAAGGCGTACTAACGCCGGCCTGTAGTTATCCAAAGCTCGCGAAATGATGTGGAAGAATGACCTTGCTGGTTGTGCAGAGCCCATTTGGAGTAGGTGTGGCGCTACATCCATCAGTCGCCTATCGGGAATATGCAGGCGTCTAACGCAGTCAGACACAGCACCTTGGCGCGACGAGCGCAGGACGACTCTCCATCTTCAAGAGCGGCCAACGATCGTCACGAGAGGCAACAGCCAGGGAGACCCGTGATGATGATCGCTCGTTTCGGACCCTGCATTGCAACAATGTCCGCGCTCCTGGCGCTCGCGGGGGGATCGGTAGCCGCGTCACGAAGCGCGCCCAAGCAAGACGACCCAGTCAATTTCAATTTATGCCAGTCAAACGCAAGTCTCTCTCGAGATTCATTTTACCGCGAGATGTCCGCAGCCCATGCCCGTATGCACCACGCCATGGAGCATATGAATCAAAGCGGTTCGCCGGATCGTGACTTTATTGCCGATATGATTCCCCGTCATCAGGGCGCCATCGATATGGCACTCGTTCTATTGAAATATGGATGTGATCCCCGGGTGAGGCGCTTAGCACAATCGATCATAATCGAGCAGCAACAGGAAATCGCCTACATGCGAACGCTCCTCGACGCGCCATCAAATCCTATCGAAACGAATCGCATTGCTCCCGATTGAGGAGGCTCTCATGAAACGCTCCCTATTCCTGGCGCTCGCGTTCATGGCCATGAACGTAACAGGCGCGCCGGCGGGCCAGGCGCCCTTTGCTGCGAGTGCTGCTGATGTCCCGATAACCGGGCGGGACCGCGTGTATGCCGCGGAACAATTTTCAAACACGGTGTCGGTGATAGACCCTTCGACGAACAAGGGTCTTGGGGTCATCATGCTCGGAGATACGCAGCCAGCGAACCTATCTCCACTCTACCGAGGGCAAGTCCTCGTTCACGGCCTGGGCTTTTCTCCAGACCGGAAGACCCTCGCTGTCGTCTCGATCGCGTCGAATTCCGTCACGTTCATCGATACAGCGACCAGCATGGTGAAGCATACCACTTATGTCGGTAGGTCGCCGCATGAGGTGTTCTTCACGCCCGATGGCAGCGAAGCGTGGGTCACAGTTCGGGGGCAGGACTACGTCTCGGTTCTCGACCCGGGAACCTTTCTGGAGAAAGCGCGGATTCAAACGCCTGAGGGGCCAGGCATGACGATGTTTTCGCCCGATGGGAAATACGGATACATTTGCTCGAGCTTCACCACGGACACGGTCGTTATCGATATCAAGAGCAAAGATGTTGTCGGGCATGTGAAGCAGATTTCACCATTCTGTCCAAACATCGCAGCGACGCCCGACGGCCAGCAGGTGTGGTTCACCTTGAAAGACGTCGGCAAGGTCATGGTGTTCAACGCGAAGCCGCCGTTCGAGGTCATTCAGGTTCTAGATACGGGGCCCATCACAAATCACGTTAATTTTGTTCGGACGGCAATGGGACAGTTTGCCTACGTCACGATTGGCGGTGAGAATAAGGTGAAAGTTTTCGCGACAGACACATTCAAAAACGTCGCAACGATCCAGGTCAACGCTCTGCCGCATGGCATCTGGCCATCGGGCGATGGATCGAGAGTCTACGTTGGCTGCGAGAATGCAGATGTGGTCGAGGCCATTGACACGAGCACCAACAGTGTCATCGCATCGATTCCAATCGGGCAGGCCGCGCAAGCACTAGTTTACGTCCCCGAGGCGGCACCGAATTCTAGCGCTGGTGCTGAAGGCCTCCGCCCGTTGGGATCTGCTGGTAATGTCGTACATCTTGCGCTCACCGCACCGGGACGACCGACCGCGTCGACAGTCGCGTTGTTCGACCAGGGGATTACGCAGGTTTTGCAAGCTGCGGTGGTCGGCCTCCAGCCTGGAACTCCTTACATATTGGCTCTGGCGACGAATGCGGATGGGTCTGGCGCCAGAGAGGAACTGGCGCGCTTCAATACCAATGCTGCGGGCGCCCAGATCGTAAATGCGGTTGGGCCCATTCGCCAGATCGTTGACCCGGCGACGGCGTCGGGAGAAGTGAAAAGGTTTTTGGTGATTACCGATGTCAAGGATGGGCGTGCAGGCAATATCGTTCAGGTTCAGCAGGCGCCGCGAGAGCGTTAGTTAAAAGAGCGGGCTTCAGGCCTTTGAATGGCTATGTCGGCGCCCATTCGCGGCAGGGGCTTGGGGCTGAAGCCTTTGGAGTAGGCGTGCTGTTTGAAACGACTGTGAAATGGACGTCGGATCATGAGTTTCTTGTGAATGCTGTGTTCCAAAATGCGTGAGTTGAGCACGCATGTTTCGGGCGACAGGTCGAACCTGTCGCGCCATTGTTCAGCAATGCCTCAAAGCAACGCCAACGACATCTCGGCAATCGGGATTTTTGCGAATATCTCTCGGAGAGACAGGGTTGCGCGTTCCGCTCGGTGCGCCATTGACGTGTTCCATGGTTCGCGCAGACGCCATGTGGGGCGATCTGACGGTAGTTGTTGCGGTTACGCTTAGCTGTGCGGTTGTGTACCGATTGGCCTTTAGGTGTCAGCCATTCTGCAGATTGCTCAGGGCGACGAACCGACGATTCATAGGGCCGTCAAGCCGCAATCTCTGCACACGTCCCATGGGCGATGGAGTACCTCGATGAAGTACATGTTGAGCTGGAACGAGCGCTCCCAGGGATCGCCGATGGAATACGAGAATGCCCAAAAACGCATTCTGGAAGTCTTCACGCGATGGGAGGCGCCCAAAGGCTTTAGCATCGAAATGTTTGTAATTCGCGTGGGCGACTGGGGTGGTTATATGTTGATGGATTGTGATGATCCGCTCGCGGTGCATAAATTCTGTTCGATGTTGCCCGCGTTTGAGTTCGAGGCAC
>JAQGKN010000498.1 GCA_028290085.1 Hyphomicrobiales bacterium | reverse complement strand
TTAAACTTCTCCTCTGATAAAAAAAGGGCGGCTGAGCTTCGTGCTCGTCCGCCCTTATGTGTTAAAGCGCGTGAACGTTCGGTTCGCGGCTCCAGAAACGCACCTTGCGGCATGCTTGCACGAATTTCTTTGCATCGGCCGCACTGGCGATTTCCATGCAGCCGCCGTCCATCACGACGCCGGCTTTGTCCAGCATCGGCTTGGCGGAACCGGCAAATGCAATGAACTTCGCATGGGCGAAGGCATCGCTCACGAAATCCTTCGCCGTCGCCTCGCCCGCAAGCATCTTGCACCCATCGGCCGATGCCAGAATGGCGACGGCATCGTAGAGAATTGATGGGCCGCCGTTGATGCGTTGTTGCGCGGGCATCATCGTGCCATCGCTCGCCGTGAAGCCGCCGACCTTGGGCGCGATCAGTTCCAGCATCGCGCCTTCGGCTTTCACCGCCTGCTCCAGCGCCTTCAGCAGCGCCGCGTCGGTTCCATCCGTGACCAAAACGCCGATCTTGCGGCCCTTGAAGTCCTTGGGGCCGTTCTCGATGATGCTGAGCTTGGGTGAAGGTGCGAGATCGTCGATGATCTTGCGCGCGGGCTCGGCCGCTTTCGGCATCTTGGTGAGGCCGAGACCATCGGCGACTTTGCTCGCGAGATCCTTGTCCACATTCATCAGATGCGACACGACACGCGCTCGGATCTCCAGCGTTTCGACCTTGCTCAGTTCGAACACAAAGGCGTCCTTGATGTGCGTCTGCTCGGTCGCATTCTGGCTGATGAAGAACTGCCGCGCCTGGCTGTAATGATCGGCGAATTTCTCGCCACGCACGCGCACCTTGGCGCCATTCTCCTGCGCTTCGAAGGTGTGGAATCCATCCGGCGTCTCGCGCGGGCCGCCCATAGCGCCGCCCCACGAATTGGGTTCGTAATTGGCGCGACCCTTCGGATTGATCATCGCCATATGCCCATCCTGCTGGAAAGTGTGGAAGGGGCACTTGGGCGCATTGATTGGAATATGCGTAAAATTGGTGCTGCCGAGCCGCTTCAGTTGCGTGTCGAGATAGGAGAAGTTGCGGCCTTGCAGCAACGGATCGTTGGTGAAGTCGATGCCGGGAACGATATTTCCCGTACCGAAGGCGACCTGCTCCGTCTCTGCGAAGAAGTTGTCGACGACGCGATCCAGCACGAGGCGGCCGACGATGCGGATCGGCACGTCCTCTTCTGGAATGATCTTGGTGGCGTCGAGAACGTCGAAGGGGAACTTGTCGGCGAAATCATCATCGAACAATTGCAGCCCGAGTTCCCACTCCGGAAAGTCACCGCTCTGGATGGCGTTCCACAAATCACGGCGATGGAAATCCGGGTCCGCGCCATTCAACTTCACGGCCTCGTTCCACACCACCGACTGCATGCCGAGCTTCGGCTTCCAGTGGAATTTCACGAAGGTCGATTTGCCGGCATCATTGACCATGCGGAACGTGTGAACGCCGAACCCCTCCATGAAGCGCAGCGAACGCGGGATCGTCCTGTCCGACATGATCCACATGGCCATGTTGATCGATTCGGGCGTCAGTGAGATGAAGTCCCAGAAATTATCATGAGCCGTCTGCGCCTGCGGAAAGCCGCGATCCGGCTCTGCCTTGGCTGCATGGATGAGGTCAGGAAACTTGATGGCGTCCTGAATGAAGAACACCGGGATGTTGTTGCCCACGATGTCCCAATTGCCCTGCTTGGTATAAATTTTTACTGCGAAGCCGCGCACGTCGCGCGCGAGATCCGCCGAGCCCTTGTTGCCCGCCACCGTCGAAAAACGCACGAAAGCCGGGGTCTTCTCTCCGGCGCGCTGGAAGACGTCAGCGCGCGTGATGTCCGACAGGGACTCGTAGGTTTCGAAATATCCATGCGCGCCGACACCGCGCGCGTGGACGACGCGTTCGGGGATGCGTTCGTGATCGAAATGAAAAATCTTTTCGCGGAAATGGAAGTCTTCCAGCAGCGTCGGTCCGCGTGCACCCACGCGCAGTGAGTTCTGGTCGTCGGAGACAGGCGCGCCTTGCTGCGTCGTGAGCACGGGCACATCGCCGCCCGAGACCTGATGCGTTTCACCGCCCTGGCCACGCAGGATCTTGGCATCCGCGATGTGGGCTGAAGCAAGCTTGTCGAATTTGTTTTTCGTGGCCATGGGAGCTCCGCTGTGTCATCGCCGGGCGCGCGACGGCTGCCGTCAACCGGCCGTCGCATCGCCCTTCAACGCGGTAACTCCCAATGAGATCGTATGGCGTGACGAAATATTCGCTCAGGGCTTCGGACAGGCCGCGCCCGTATCGATCCACGCCTGGATAATCTCGCCGAAGCGCGCCTGGGTTCCAGGTGCTGGCTCCCGTCCATCGCCCGGGTTCCAGCCCCATCCCACGAGATCATCGCTCGCCATATGCTCGTGGATCTTCGCGAGGTCACGACCGCCGTTGCGCGCGGGATCCTTGATCTGCTCGCAGATGGCGCCCAGCGACTTGCCCTGCCAGGCCATCTCAACAGGCGCGAGATGCCATTGCGGATTGCCGGGAATGCTGCGGATCGAAGACGTCGGAATGGCTGCGTTCTTCTCGCCGTGGCAGGTCGTGCATTGCAAGCCGGGCGCGCCCATATTGCCCTCGCCGCGCACGACAGGTGGATTATGCGGATGCATGTCCATGCCCTGCGACGGGCGGTCGCCCGCCGGATGGCAATTGGCGCAGCGCGGATGCGTGATGACCTTGCCCGCCTCTTCGAACAGAGCCACCGAACGCTGCGTGCGATCCTGGATGGATGCGAAATCGACGGGCGCGCGAAGATCGCGGGTCGCCGGCTGCTGACCGAAGGCGACGGGGCCGATGATCGCAACCGACAGGCCGACGAGCCCGGCGATGGACAGCGCGAGAAGCGACTTCATGCGGTTTCTCCGGGCACGAACGGCAGGTGGGTGACGGCCGTACCGGTCAATGCGCGCCAGGCGTTGGAAACAGCGGGACCGATGGGTGGAACACCGGGCTCGCCGACACCGGTCGGTGCGACGGCTGATTTCACGATGACCACGTCTACGACGGGCATCTCGCCGATGCGCAGCGAACGGTATTTGTCGAAATTGGTCTGTACGACCTGTCCGGACTCATCAAGATCGAGCGAGGCATAGAGCGCATGTCCCAGGCCATAGCCGATGCCACCTTCCATCTGCGCCCGGATGACATTGGGATTGACGGCGACGCCGCAATCCACGGCGCACCAGACATGCGTGACCTTCGGCTGTCCGTTCTCGTCGCGCATGACCTCGGCAATCTGTGCGACATATGTGTTGAAGGACTTGTGCACCGCGACGCCGTAACCTTTGTCGCCTGCCTTTCGCCCCTTCCATCCAGCCAGCTCCTTGACGGCCTTCAATACACCGGCCTCGCGCGCTGATGCGTCGAGGAGAGCGAGGCGTCCGTCGATCGGATCCTTGCCGGCCTTTTCAAGCAGCATGTCGACGAACGTCTCGGTCGCAAAGCCCGTATGCGTATGCCCGACAGAACGCCACCAGAGCACGGGCACGCCCTGCTTGGTCGAATGCAGGTCGCACTGAAAGTCGGCCACGCGGTAGGGCATGTCGGACGCGCCCTCGACAGAGGTGTCGTCGATGCCGTTCTTCACCATCAACGCCTCGAACGGCGTGCCGCCCATGATCGATTGTCCGACGATCGTGTGATGCCACGCGGAGATCGTGCCGTCTGGCGCGACCATGCCGCGCATGCGATGGACGTATAGCGGGCGATAGAAGCCGCCGCGCATGTCGTCCTCGCGCGTCCACACCAATTTGACAGGCACATTTTTGCCATAGGCCTTGGCGCAGGTCGCGGCCTCCGCGGCGAAATCGCCCGATGCCGTCGCGCGGCGCCCGAAACTGCCGCCAGCCAGCGCCACATCGATTGAAACATTCTCAGGCTTGATGCCGAGCGCGGTGGCAATGGCGCCTTGATCGATGGTCGGGCCCTGGCTGCCGAAATGGCAGGCTGCCTTCTGGCCATCGAAACGCACGACGGCGTCCAGCGTCTCCATCGGAGCATGCGCAAGATAGGGGAACACATAGGTCTGTTCGACGATCTGCGTTCCGCCCGCTGCGATCTTCGCCATTGCATTGCCGCGCGTCGCCGCGACTGCGCCGGGCTGGCGCGATTGCTCCATGTAATCGGCGACGATGGCTTTCGTGCCCTTCTTGTGCGCGGCGCTTTCGTCCCATGTGATCTTCAGCGCTTCGCGCGCCTTCATCGCGGGGTAGGTCGATTTCGCGAAGACCACGACGCCCTGCGGAATGATCGCGCTCGACAGATAACCCTTGATCTTGCGCGCCTGCGAATCGTCGACGGCGGTCGCTTTCGCTCCGAAGCGGTTGGGGCGTGCCACCATGGCGATCACCATGTCGGGATCGCGCAGGTCGAGCGTGTAGAGCGCCTGGCCATGCGATTTAACAAATGTGTCGGGCTTCGGAAGATCCGTGCCGATGAGGCGGAAGTTTGCAGGATCTTTCAGCACGACGTCTGTTGGCACCGGCATGTGCGCGGCCGCTTCCGCGAGCGCGCCGAAGCGGCTCGTGCGGCCGGATGCATGCGAGATCACGCCCTTCTCGACCTTGATCTCGCTGGCGGGCACCTTCCATTGCTTCGCGGCGGCGGCCACCAGCATGGCGCGTGCGGCGGCGCCGGTGCGGCGCATCTGCATGTAGCTGTTTGCGATGGCTGTGGAGCCGCCGGTAAGCTGCGCGCCCATGGCCAGATTGGCGTAGAGCTTCACGTCCGAGGGTGCATGTTCGACGCGGATCTGCGCCCAGTCCGCATCGAGTTCCTCAGCAACGAGTGTCGCGAGACCGGTCCACGGACCCTGTCCAAATTCAATGTGCTTGCTGAGGATCGTCACCGTGTCGTCGGGCGCGATGCGCACGAAGGCATTGGGTACGAGTGGCGGCAGCGGTTTGGTGCCCGCTTCCTGCGCGCGCGCAACGGAGGGAAGATAGGCTGCGAGAACGAGCCCGCCCAGGCCCTTGAGAATGGCGCGGCGCGATGTGATCGGTGTTTGAAAGCCCATGGCTCAGCCCTCCAGGGACTTTGCGGCCGCATGGATCGCGGCGCGAATTTTGGGGTAGGTCGCGCAGCGGCAGATATTGCCGGCCATGCCGTCGTTGATCGCCTTGTCGTCGGGCTTCGGTTCCACGGAGAGAAGCGCGACGGCGGACATGATCTGACCGGACTGGCAATAGCCGCATTGCGAAACATCGAGCGCGACCCATGCCTGACGCACGGCATCTGCCTCTTTGCCGCTGATGCCTTCTATCGTGACGATGTCGCGTCCTTCGAGCGCCGAAACCGGCGTGACGCAGGAGCGGATCGGCATGCCGTCGACATGCACCATGCACGCGCCACATTGCGCCATGCCGCAGCCGAATTTTGTGCCGGTGAGACCAATTTCGTCGCGCAGAGCCCAGAGCAATGGGGTCTCGGGATCAACGTCCAGATCGTGGGCTTGACCGTTCACAGATATGCGCATCACCGCCTCCGGGCGTTCTGTCGTCTTTGCAAAGGTGAGTGGACCGGGAGATAGGTCTCACCAGCCCATAGTCAAGCCTCACGCGTCGATACGATGACAATCAGTCACGCGGATAGGCGAATTTCGGCGCGCTCTTCAGGCTGTCTTTCGTGGCATCTATGACGAGTTTGTAGTCCTCGCCACTCACCTTGTTCACCGCCACGCTTGCGGGATCAACGAGCACGTAAGACTCGCCCATGCCGAGGAAGCCGCCGACGCTGAGGATGACACCGGAAACAGTCTTGCCGGAATCAATCAGCAAGTCCTCGACTTCGCCGAGCGATTCATTCTGGTTGTTGACGACTTTCGCACCGATCAAATCGTCGGTCGTGAGATTGCCCGGTTTCAGGGTGATGAAACGCGCGGGCGCCGGTGCCTTTTCGGCCATTGTAAACCCGCTCACCTGATCGGTGCCCGTGCCGACGGTACTGTTTGTGGTGGCGCTGACTGGCGGGGCGGGCGCTGGGGCCGGGGTTGTCTGGGCCACGGTCAGGCACGTCGATGCAAGCAACAGCGTTGCACTGAAAAGAGCGGTGCGGATCATGACGGGCCTCCTCGTGCCGATGCAGAAAAAACGGCACGGTTGAGCAGCGCGCCGAAGGTTCAACAAACAACGGGAGACACGCGCAGCAGTTCCTCTGAAAAGCAGGCGACCGTCTTGAGCGGCGCCTCAATGTGCAACGCAGGCATCCACCGCGTCGCGCGAGGCGGCTCGTTGCTGACGACGATGACGCTCGGCAAGGATCGGCGCATAGACACTATGCACCAGCGTCCTGGCACGCATGATACGAAACCGCGTCACGTCCTGCGAGGAATCTGCATGACGGAACACAACGGGTAAGAGTCGCCGATGAGTGCCGAGCGCCTCGAGATCGCCGGCCTGAAGCGCTTCGCGATAGAGGTGCAGCATCTCGCAGCCGGAAACGAGGTCATTGTAGGTGGCGAGGATGTCCTCGAAAGCTATGTCGAAGGTCGGTCCGAAGAAAGCGCAGAAATGACGGCGCTCGTTGAGCAGCCGCTGGAAGAAATCCGAATGCGATTCCACGCGCGCTTGAAGCTGCATGAAATAATCGTCCTGCCGGGCTTCACCTGGGTCGCCACTGATGCGCAGAAGATCGAAGATCTCTGCCGCGACGACAAAATCCTTAGACACGCGCTCGGCCACCTGCGAACGAATATAATTCAGGAGAATGTGCCGCCCGGCGAGAAGCAGGCAGGCAAACGCCAGCGCAGCGAAGCCGAAGCCGATGCCCATCCAGAAGTCGCGACTGGCGTAAAACACATCACGCATCACAAAGCCCCCGCTACTCAACTCAACCCGTGGAAACACGTTGAGTTATGATGCGTGTAGGTTGTTTCATTAAGGTTAAGACAACGCTGAGTCGAAATGGGCGGCAAAGCTTGCTTTTGCGCCCGTTTCGGGTCGGCTTGGCGCCCGCGACACCGCGACGAGGGAGATTGATGTGACCATTGCCGGAACCTCAGCCCATCCTATCGAGATTGAACCGGCTGACGACTGGGTCCGGGTGCTTTGGGGCACCCATGAGGTCGCCAGCACCGGTCGTGCCCTCATCCTGCGCGAAGGCACTATGAAGCCAGTGCTCTACATCCCGCGCGAGGACGCCGACATGGCAATGTTCGAGCGCACGGCGCGCAAGAGCACATGCCCATTCAAAGGCGAGGCGAGTTATTTCACTCTTGTATCGCCCGATGGCCAGCGGGAGGACAATGCCGTCTGGACTTATGAGACGCCCATTGCCGCCGTCGCCGAAATCGCGGGGCACCTCGCCTTCTACCCCGACCGCGTCGTCATTCTGGTTGAGCCCCCGGCCGAGGACGTGCCGCCCGAGCCGCCAGAGTGAGCCGATGGCCCGGCCTCGACACCGCCGGAGGCGCGGGCTAAACCGGCGCTGATCTTGTGAGCGGAGAGAACAGCATGAGCCGATCTGGAGAACGCGACGCGCAACGGACCGGCCTGCGGAACGTGGCCCGATGAGCACCCCCGTTGTCTTCGATCCCGCCGCGGTAGCCGCCGAACTCCTCACGCTGCGCGACTTCATGCGCTTTGCGATCAGCCAGTTCCGCGCCCATGAACTCGTCTTCGGTCACGGCACGACCGATGCGATTGATGAGGCCGCCTTCTTGCTTCTGGAAGGTCTGAACCTTCCCATTGACCGGCTGGACCCCTTCATGGACGCGCGGCTGATGCCCGAAGAGCGCCGCCGCCTCGCCGATCTGGTGTCGGCCCGCGTCACCACGCGCAAGCCCGCGTCTTATCTTTTGAAGCGCGCCTATGTCGGCGGCGTACCCTTCTATGTCGACGAGCGCGTGATCGTGCCGCGCTCCTTTATCGGCGAATTGCTGCGCTCGGGTCTCTTCACCGCCCAGGAGAGTCCGATCCTGATCGAGCCGGACGACGTTGTCTCCGTGCTCGACCTCTGTACCGGCTCCGGCTGCCTCGCGATCCTCGCCGCCCAGACCTTCCCGCAGGCTCATGTCGATGCCGTCGATCTGTCGGCGGACGCGCTGGAAGTTGCAAAGATCAACGTGGCTCAGGCTGCGCTCGGTG
>JAQGKN010000100.1 GCA_028290085.1 Hyphomicrobiales bacterium | reverse complement strand
ATCGGGCCCCAAATGCTTTTCGACGCCCGAACGACGCGCTTCAGAAAGCAGATGCAGGATCTTGTGTGCGTAATGGATAGGAGCGGGCATCAACTCCGGGGTTTCGCGGCAGGCATAACCGAACATGATGCCCTGGTCGCCAGCGCCCTCGTCCTTGTCGCCACCAGCATCGACGCCCTGCGCGATGTCAGCGGATTGGGCGTGGAGCAGCACCTCGATCTTGGAATGCTCCCAATGGAAGCCGTCCTGCTCATAGCCGATGTCACGAATCGCCTTGCGGGCGGTCTCGACAATCATGTCCTTGGGGAGTTCCGGGCCGCGGACTTCGCCGGCAATCACAACCCGATTGGTCGTTGCGAGCGTCTCGCAGGCGACCCGGATCTGGTAGGGATCAATACCGGCCTTCGCGCCTTCGCGGAAGAAAAGGTCGACGATTTCATCGGAAATCCGATCACATACCTTGTCCGGATGGCCTTCAGACACCGATTCACTCGTGAACAAATAGCTCTGTCTGGTCACGCTCGTCTCCGCTTTTAGCGAAAAAATCACCGCGCGGATGCTTCCCCGGCCCTTTTAGGCACGGATAAAAGAGTACCGCCGAGGGAAGCGTTGTGCCATCGAGCGTTCGTCAGGTCAAGCAATTGGCAGGATTTCGTTCTATATAACGAACGATCTCATACAACCAGTTCACGATTGGCGTCTGGTCTGCTTTGGCCGTCGCTTTCAGAAATCGCAGCGACAAGCTCGACGACGCGCTTGCGCACCTTAGGGTCGCGGATTCGAGCGAATGCGCGGTTAAGCTGCAGTCCTTCTGCTGTGGTCAGGAAGTCGGGAACGTACGGGGTCGTGCTCATATCCCGGAACCCCTCGCCACCCGCCTCAGCAACGGAGGGCGCGCCGTCAAAGAAGAATGAGGGCGGCACGTCGAGTATTTTCGAGATCGCCTGAAGGCGGCTGGCACCTATGCGATTGGTGCCCTTCTCGTATTTCTGAACCTGCTGGAAGGTAAGGCCAAGCGCCCCGCCAAGCTTTTCCTGACTGAAGCCGAGCATGACGCGACGCATTCGAACGCGGTTACCAACATGCTGATCAATGGGATTTGGTGTCTTCGTCACTGGCCAAGTCTCCTGGCTAGGCGTTCATGAATGGTGGCCGCATCCCGTTTAAGCTTGATCGTAGCCAATCCCTACTTGTCTCACTAAGCGAAGACTTGGGCAAGCGCAACGGAAGGGGTCGCCCGGCAATTTTAACCTAGCGTTAACGCTGGCGACGCGACGCGATCAGGACGAGTAAGACAAAAGTATAGAGCGCCAGCGGAGCCCCCATCGGGAACTGCGCGTAAAGCGGCGGTTTGATCGCCTGAGGCAAAGACCCGTCGAGAACGCCTTCGATACCGAGAGGAAGACTTCCCTGGATCCGACCGTAGGGGTCGATGATTGCCGAGATGCCGGTGTTGGCAGCGCGCACGAGAGGAAGTCCCTCTTCTATGCTCCTCAGGCGAGCCTGAGCCAGATGCTGATGGGGGCCGCTTGTGAGCCCAAACCAACCATCGTTCGTCACATTCAAAAGAAGCCCTGCCTGGTCGCGCGACATTGGGTCGACCACGCCCGGAAAAATCGCCTCGTAGCAAATGAGCGGGAAGGCCGCGGGCAATCCGGGGATGGAAAGAAGCTTAGCGAGCGATCCCGATTCAAATCCGCCGGGAATGTGCACGAAGTGCCTAATTCCGAGCGCTTCAAGCCAATCGGAAAACGGCAGATATTCCCCGAAAGGGACCAGATGCATTTTATCGTAGCTATCCAGAATGACGCCGCTGCCCCCAACGACTTGAATAGCGTTGTAGTAGGCAACACGCGTCTCGCCCGGCAATTGGGCAGGATCGGATGCCTCCATGCGCGCGGCGCCAGTGATGAGTATCGTCCTGGATTTTAGTGCCTCGCCGATCTGCGAGAGCGCCCACGCATCCCGCGACAGAATGAAGGGAAAAGCGGATTCCGGCCAAATCAGGTGAGTCACGTCGGATAGCCCCGAGGTTCCGGGCGATGTCGCGCGATCAGACAGCTCGAGATAATGACGAAGGATTGCTTCCTTGTTCTCCGGACGGAATTTATCGTCCTGCGGCACATTGGGCTGGACGATCCGGATTTTTACCCCGGGTTGGGCCTCCACATTGCCTGTCGAGAGACGCAGCGCACCGAAAGTCACGAGCGCTGCCAAAACGAGGGCCGCGCTCCAGAACGGCACGTGGCGCAGTCGGCGGCCGTCGCTCGCCAGATCAGCCAGGACGGCGGGGCTGGCGAAAATCAGAATTGTCAGAAGCGTCAGACCATGAAGGCCAACCAGGCTTGCTGCCTGGCCGAGGACGATGTTGCCGCCAAGGGTCATGCCGATGTCATTCCACGGAAAGCCCGTGAACAGTATGCCGCGCAGCCACTCAGCCGCCGAGAGGCCGAGCGCGAGTGCTAGGATGCGCGTCCAGTTGGCCGACCAAAAAAGGTGGGCGACAGCAAAACCCAGTGCTGTAAAGCAGGCGAGAAGGGCTGGGAGCCCGGCAACTCCCAACGGGAGCGCCCAGGCAAATTGATCGGCTTCAACGAGGAAGGCGGCGCCAAGCCACCAGAATCCAGCTACGAAATAGCCGAACCCTATCCACCAGCCAATACTTAGAGAAGTACGGATACTGGGCCAGCCCGTTGCGCGACCGCTAGCTCTTTTCAGAGACACTGAAGCGGCGCCATCCAGCAGCCAGACCGCAGCGCAAAGCGGCGCCAGCATAGCGGGGAAAAAATCCACGGGCGAAAGTGCCAGCGCGCCGATCGCGCCGCTCACAAACGCAACAAGCCTCCGCTTCCAGCCATAGGAGAGCATGATCGAATGGATAATGCGTATCATGGGGTCCTATGATCTGTGGCGTAACAGAAGATCGTCCGCGTGTTTCAACGGATATTGCAATGACTAATCGGAAATGCGCCCGGAATCGGTACGCGGAGCTTCAACGCGCGTTTTTTTATCCTCGCCGATGAGCCGAATTCGAACGCGCTTTACGCGGCGTGGGTCTGCATCGAGAATTTCGAACTCGAAATTGTCTGCGGAGATTACGATCTCGCCGCGTACCGGCACGCGACCGGCTACGGTCGTGACAAGGCCGCCGAGCGTGTCAACGTCCTCGTCCGCGAAGAGTGATTCAAAGTCGACGGCCAGTGCGATGGAGAGATCGTCGAGGCTTGCCCGCGCATCGGCGATCCAGCTGCCGTCTACAGCCCTGTCGATTTTCGGATGGTCGTCCTCATCATGCTCATCCTCGATGTCGCCGACGATCATCTCTACAATGTCTTCGATCGAAGCCAGGCCATCGGTGCCGCCGTATTCATCAATAACGAGTGCCATATGCGTGCGCGTCGCCTGCATCTTCACAAGCAGATCCAGCGCGGGCATAGATGGCGGGACAAAGAGCACTGGGCGGACGACACCTGCTTTGGACAAAGGCAAGGACAGATCGAGTTCCCCAATGCCACGCAAACGTACAATGGCTTGCCGCATGGTTTCTCGATTTTCCCCGACCGGTGCGGTGGGGGCGGGCGACGTCTTCAGGAAAGTCTCTGCGGATCTCGCGATGTAGTCCACGAAATCTCGGATATGAACCATCCCTCTGGGATCGTCCAAAGTCTCGCCGTGAACGGGGAGGCGGGAGTGGCCTGCGGTTCTAAACACAGACAACACATCGCCGAGCGTATCTTCAAGTCCGACGGCGATAATGTCGGCACGCGGGACCATGACGTCCTGAACGCGGAGTTCGTGCAGCCCGAGGACATTCTTGAGCATCGCTCGTTCTTGCGGTGTGAAGTCCCCGGTGGCGGAGGTGTCGTCTAGCGCGTCCTCAATGTCGTCGCGGATCGAAGCCGGGCTCAAGCCAAACAAGGCCCGCATTCGATCGACGAGACTTGGTCTCTCCGATTTCGCTTCGCCGGATGGCCCAGGCACGCGATCGGTCGGGCTCATTTGTCGTCGTCTCCCACGGGGACTGTCGCCGCATAGGGATCAGCTATGCCCAGTTGCGCAAGAATCCGCTGCTCCGCCGATTCCATCTTTTCCGCATCGGCATCGTTCTCATGATCGTAGCCGAGCAGGTGAAGGAAGCCGTGCACCACCATATGCGTGACATGGTCAGGGAAGCTTTTTTCTTCCTCCCTGGCTTCACGTTGAACCGTCTCGAAGGCGACGACGATATCCCCCAGCAGCGGGGCTTTAGGTACATCGTCCGGCTCGGCAGCCGGGAACGACAGCACGTTGGTGGGCTTATCCATGCCGCGCCAGGCTTTGTTCAATTCCCGAATCTTCGAGTCATCGCAAAACAGCAGGCTGACTTCAGCCGCCGGCGCCACCGCATGTCTCGTTTCGGCGAGGACGGCGTCGATTGCCTTACCGGACAAATCCTCAAGATTTTCGAGGACTGACCATGCATCCGCGTCGACGATGACATCGATATCAATGCTCATTACTGCGACCTGCCGGCCGCCGGAGCGGCTGCCTCGTACGCGCCAACAATCCGACGAACGAGATCATGACGCACGACGTCCACATCCCGGAAACGGACATGGCCGATTCCTTCTAGTTCGGATAGAAGCCCGATCGCTTCGCTGAGCCCGGATTTCTGCCCAGGCAGGAGATCAGTCTGTGTCGGATCACCAGTGATGATCATGCGCGCACCTTCGCCCAGACGCGTCAAAAACATTTTCATCTGCATCGACGTGGCGTTCTGCGCTTCATCCAGCAGCACGCAGGCGTTGGTCAACGTGCGGCCGCGCATGAACGCCAGCGGGGCGATCTCGATCTCGCCGGTTTGCAGCGCTCGCTCGACGACCCGCGAATCCATCAGGTCGTACAGCGCGTCATAGATCGGCCGC
>JAQGKN010000431.1 GCA_028290085.1 Hyphomicrobiales bacterium | reverse complement strand
CGTGCTTGGCGGCATCGGCTCGATGCTGAGCGTCGCGGTGATGGGCCTGGCTCTCGACCAGGGACTCTTGCGTTTCGTGCGCGGCTTCGAGCTGCGGCAGGTGATGCTCACGCTCGGCGTGGCTTTCGTGCTCAACGATCTCGCGCTCGTCATCTGGGGCGGCGACACATTCACGGTCGCGACGCCGGAATGGCTGCAAGGCGCGGTGGTGATCGGCTCGCTGTTCTATCCGAAGTTTCGCGTCTTCGTGCTTGTCGTCGGCATTCTCGTTTTCATCGCGCTCTGGCTGCTCATCAACAAGACGCGGCTCGGCGCGCTCATTCGCGCGGGTGTTGACGACGTAGAAATGGTCGAGGCCTGCGGCGTTGATATCCACCGCGTTTTTCTCATCACCTTCATGCTCGGCTCGGCGCTGGCTGGTCTCGGCGGATTGCTCGGCGGCACTTTTCTGGCGCTTTATCCGAGCGCCGATGCCGAGATCCTCGTCTTCAGCCTCGCGGTCGTCATCATCGGCGGGCGCGGCAGTCTGGTCGGCGCGGCGATCGGCTCGCTGCTGATCGGCCTGCTGAATACGTTCGGGCAGGTCTGGTTTCCACAGCTGGCCTATTTCGTGATCTTCGGACCCATGGCCATTCTTCTCGCCTTCCGCCCGCTCGGCCTGTTTGGAAAGGTGACGTGATGAGCAAGCTGCTCACCTCTCCGTTGCGTGCCTTCGCGGCCCTTGCGGTTCTCGGGCTCGCGCTGCTGCCACTGGTTTTGCCGACCTATTATGTGAGTGTAGCAACGCAGATCCTCATCTTCTCCGTGCTCGCCATGTCGGTCGATGTTCTCGCAGGCTTCACCGGACGCACGCCGCTCTGCCATGGCGCGATCTTCGGCACGTCCACTTACGTCGTGCTCTATACGGCCTCGGTCTACGGGCTTCCCCTGCCCGCTGCCATGCTGCTCGGCGTGATCGCAGCGACGCTGCTCGCCTCCGTCTTCGGCCTGCTCGCCGTGCGCACGTCAGGCGTCTATTTCCTTCTGCTGACGCTGGCACTCGGCCTCATCGTCTGGGGCGTGTGCCTGCGCTGGACGGAAGTGACCGGTGGCGAAAACGGCGAGCGCGGCCAGCTGCGCGCCGCGCTCGGCATGAGCCCTCGTCAGCTTTATTCGGGCGTGGCGGTCGTGGTCGCGCTCGTCACCTTCGTAATGTGGCGCTTCGTGCGCTCACCGTTTGGCTTGACGATGCGCGGCATCCGGGATGGCGAAAGCCGCATGGCGAGCCTCGGCTATAATGTGTCGCTGCATCTCACCATCGCCTTCACGGCGTCGGGCTTTTTCGCAGGGATCGCGGGCGCGCTCTATGCGGTGTTCAACGATTTCGTCAGCCCCTCGACCGTGCAGCTCTCGCAATCGGTCTCGGGTCTGCTGATGGCCATTGTCGGCGGCATCGGCACGCTGTTTGGCGCGTTTGTCGGCTCGTTTCTCATCATCGCGCTCGAGCAGGCCGTCAGCAAAGTCACCGAGCGCTGGCTGATGGTGCTCGGGCTCACCTTCATTGCAATCATGATCTTCGCCCCCGAAGGCGTGATCGGAAAGGCGCGGCTCCTGATGGCAGGGCGCGCCGAGCCGAAAACCAAAGCATGACACCGGAACATCACGGAGAGGGCACATGAGCATCACGACCGACAGGCGCACGTTTCTGAAATCCACCACGGCCTTTGCAGCCGGCATGGTTTCCATGCCCGCAATTCTGCGCGCGCAGACGGCACGTCCGATCAAGATCGGCTTGCTGGCTCCCCTCACTGGCGTCATCGCGGCGGGCGGGCGCAAGTTGGTCGAAGGCTTCGAATTGTATTGGGAGCAGGTCAACAAGGAAGTTGCGGGACGCAAGGTGGAGATCGTCATCGAAGATGACGCGTCCAATCCCGACACCGCGCTCCAGAAGGCCCGCCGTTTCGTCGAGCAGGGCAATGTCGATTTCCTGTTCGGCAATATTCTCGCCAACACGGGTCTGGCTGTTGCCAATTACGTGAAGGGCACCGGCACGCCCTATTTCATTCCCGTCATCGCCGCCGACGATCTGACCCAGCGCACGCGCATTCCCAACGTCATTCGCGTGGCGGGTTACACGGCCAGCCAGACCGCACGCCCCCTCGCCGATTGGGCGTTCAAGCAGGGCTATCGCAAAGTCGCGACGATCTCGCAGGACTACACGTTCGGCCATGAACAATGCGGCGGCTTCGCCCAGATGTTCACCGAACTCGGCGGCAAGATCACGCAGCAGTTCTGGCATCCGCTGAACACGGCCGATTTCAGCCCCTATCTCGGCCAGCTTGCCAATCTCGGCGTCGATGCTGTGTTCGCGATGGAAACGGGCGCCGACGCCACGCGCTTCATCCAGCAATATGCGAGCTTCGGCCTGAAGGGTCGTATCCCGCTGATGGGCGCGATGAACGCGACCGACCAGTCGGTCATCCGCACGATGAACGACGAAGCCGAAGGCATCGTTTCCTGCGCGCATTTCGCCGAAGGTTCGAAAGAGCCTGCGACGGTGAAGTTCGTCGAGGATTACCAGAAGCGCTACCAGAAGCTGCCGTCGATCTACGGCTTCTCGCATTATTCGGGCGCCATGTGGGTCGCCGAAGCGCTGAAGACCATCAAGGGCAATGTCGAGGATCGCGATCTCTTCCTGAAGACTGTGCTCGCGACCGAACTGAAGGACTCGCCGCTGGGCAAGACCGTGAAGCTCGATTCCTATGGCAACCCGATCTACGATCTCGCCATTCGCCGCGTCGAGAAACGCACGGACGGCAAGCTCTGGAACGTGCCTTTCCAGACCTATCCGCAGGTCTCGCAGTTCTGGAAGTACGATCCGGAAACCTACCTGAAGCAGCCGCCCTATTCGCGCACCTTCCAGGGCATCAAGGCCTGATCCCTGTCGTAACAACGGTCCGCCGTTTAATGCGGCGGGCCGCCACTCTCTAGAAAATGGCGCCCGTGTCCGAACCCATTCTCACATTGACCGACGTGACCGTGCAGTTTGGCGCACTCAAGGCCGTGAACTCGGTTTCGATGTCGCTGAAAGCGGGCGAGCGCCGCGCCGTGCTCGGCCCCAATGGCGCGGGCAAGACCACCCTGTTCAACGCGATCAACGGCAGCGTGCCGCCGACCTCGGGTCGCATTTTGTTCGACTGCGTCGACATGACGAAAATGTCGCCGCAGGCACGCGCCTATCTGGGCGTCGCGCGTACCTTCCAGATCACCAATCTCTTCGGCCAGATGAGCGTCATCGAAAACATGCGGTTGGCCGCACGCGGTCTGTCCGCCTCCAAATTCTCGCTGTTCGGCAGCGACAAGCTCACATCCGAGCAGGACGGTCGCGTGCATGACTCGCTCGCAGCCTCGCGGCTGACCGGGCGTGAAGACGTGATCGTCAAGGAAATGTCCTATGGCGAGCAGCGTCAGCTCGAAGTCGCCATGGCGCTGGCGGGCACGCCACGCCTGTTGCTGCTGGACGAGCCCGCTGCCGGCCTGTCGCCCGCCGAGCGCAGCTTCCTCGCCGACATCATTCGCAACCTGCCGCGCGATCTCACCGTCGTGCTGATCGAGCACGACATGGACCTCGCGCTGGCGCTGGTTGATTACGTCACCGTCATGCAGAACGGGCGCATCATCGTCGAGGACGATCCCACAAGCATCCGCACGAACGCGCTCGTGCAGGAGGTCTATCTCGGCAAGCCGCATGTCGTCGCTGCAGAAACTCTCGAAGGAGATACCGATGCTCGAGGTCTCTGAGCTGCACTCCTTCTACGGCGAGGCGCATGTGCTGCAGGGCGTGTCGCTGAAAGTCGCGCCCGGCGAGATCGTCGCTTTGCTCGGCCGCAACGGCATGGGCAAGACCACGACCATCCGCTCGATCATGAACCTGCGCCAGCCGGTCGTGCGCCAGGGCGACATCACGTTCCGGGGCGAGCGCCTGAACGACCTGCCACCGCATGCCATCGCGCGGAAGAAGATTGCCCTTGTGCCGCAGGGACGCAGGCTGTTTGCCTCGCTGACCGTGATGGAACATCTGACCATGCTGAAGCCCGCCTCCGCCAAGCACGGCTGGACGGTGGAGCGCGTGCTCGACACGTTCCCGCGCCTCGCCGAACGGGGTCAGCATCGGGGCAACCAGCTTTCGGGCGGCGAGCGCCAGATGCTGGCCGTCGGCCGCGCGCTGATGATCGACCCCGAACTCATCCTGATGGACGAGCCCTCCGAGGGGCTCGCTCCCGTCATGGTGCGCCATCTGGAAACCGTCATCGCGTCGCTGCGCAAGGAAGGGCTCGGCATTCTGCTGGTCGAGCAGAATCTCTACAGCGCGTTGGCTCTCGCCGATCGCATCTATCTCATCGAGACTGGACGCATCGTCCACCACGGCACCGCTGTCGAACTGCAGGCCGATCCCGGCTCGCTTCAACGCTATCTCGGCGTCCACTGAGGACAGGTCATGACACAACAGGACACGCTCGCCACTGTCGCGGGCGAGATGAACGACGTTCCGCAGACAGCCGCGCGCACGGCACGGCATATCGCGCTCGTCACCGACACCAACACGCTTATCCGCGCGGCAGCCGATGACATGCTGAGTCTGGATGCCTCGCTGCTGAGCTTCGCGGCGCTGAAGGCCCAGCACGAGCCCGCGTCATGAGCGACCTGATCGAAGCGGGCGTCATCGCCATCGCGGACGCCATCGCGAAGGGCGAGACCACATCGGAAGGCGTCACGCAGACCGTGCTTGCACGCCTCGACACGCGCGGGCGACGCTTCAACGGCGTTGTCATTATCGAGGCCGACCGCGCGCTGGAAACGGCGCGTGCGGTGGACAAGGCCCGGGCGGCGGGTCAGCCGCTCGGCGCGCTGGCGGGCGTGCCGATGGCGCACAAGGATCTGTTCTACCGTGCCGGGCGCGAAGCCGCTTGCGGCAGCAAGATCCGCCGCGGGTTCAAGCCCGAGATCACCGCAACCGCCCTCACTCGGTTGGATGATGCGGTCGCCCTGGATTGCGGCACGTTGCACATGGCAGAATTCGGGCTGAGCCCCACCGGCTACAACGAGCACGTGGGGCATGGTCTCAACCCCTGGAACCCCGCGCATGTTTGCGGCGGCTCGTCCTCGGGCTCCGGCATCGTCGTCGCCTCGGCCTGCGTGCCGGCGGCGCTGGGCAGTGACACGGGCGGCTCGATCCGCCATCCCGCCGCCATGTGCGGCGTCACCGGCCTCAAGCCCACCCATGGCGCTGTGAGCCTGTTCGGCGCCATGCCGCTGTCGCCGACGCTCGATTGCGTGGGGCCGCTGGCCCGCCATGCCCGCGACGTCGCGCGTCTGCACGACATTCTGGCCGGGCCGGATGCCGCCGACCCGACGACGCTGGGCGCACCTCTGGGCCGCTGCGAGGCAGCGTTGAACGGCGACATTCGCGGCCTGGAGATCGCGCGGCCGCAGGGCTACTACAGCGAAGCGTTGTCGGACGAAGTGCGCGCGGCGCTGGACGAGACGCAATATGTGCTTGCGCATCTGGGCGCCCATCTTGCCGAAACCGGCACGCCCGACATGGCGGGTCTCAATGCGCTGATGCATCTCGTCATGTCGGTCGAAGCTGCCACCCTGCATCGCAAGTGGCTGCAGACACGGCCGCAGGATTACGCCGATCAGGTGCGCGGACGCATCGAGCCTGGCCTCTATTATCCCGCCACGCGCTATGTCGAGGCGCTTGCCCTGCGAGGGCCGCTGACGCGCGAATGGCTCGACGTGGTGCTGGGCGATGCCGATT
>JAQGKN010000430.1 GCA_028290085.1 Hyphomicrobiales bacterium | reverse complement strand
TACCGAGGGGCGGCGCACCGAGGATCCGACAACAGTTATCGAGGGGCCCAGACGCGGGCGTGTCCTGCCCAAGGTTCTCGGCATGGATGAAGTGGACCGGCTTCTGTCGGTCGCCAAGGAGGGGATCGAGGATCCGGCGCGGCCGGGCCCGGAGCGCCTGCGGGCGGCGCGCATGGCCTGCCTCCTTGAGACACTCTACGCGACGGGCTTGCGTGTCTCCGAACTGGTGGCCTTGCCGCGCAGTGCGGCGCGTGGACGCGATCCGCTGCTGACGATCAAGGGCAAGGGCGGGCGCGAGCGGCTGGTGCCTTTGTCCGAGCCCTCGCGCGCGGCCATGGTGACATACCTCGACGTGCTCAAGGAGGTTCGCCCCAGAGCTGCGGCGAGTGCGTGGCTTTTTCCCGCCGACAGTGAGAGCGGGCATTTGACGCGGCAGGCCTTTGCCCGTGATCTCAAAAGCGTGGCGGGCGCAGCGGGACTTCGCTCCGATCTCGTCAGCCCGCATGTTCTGCGTCACGCCTTCGCAAGCCACTTGCTCCAGAACGGCGCCGACCTCCGTGTCGTGCAGGAATTGCTGGGACATGCGGATGTCTCGACGACCCAGATTTACACGCACGTACTGGACGAGCGTACGAAGGCAATGGTGCGTGATCTGCACCCGTTATCCGAGGGCTGAGTCGTCTTGCCGCTTGCCGCGCTTGACTTCGCTGGTCGGAGTCTACAATTTCCGCCCAGCTCCGCTGGTGGTGACTTGCGGTGGCACACATGCTGGTTCTGTCTCGATCCGGTCTCCCGGCGTTTGTGCCGCAAGGTCCCTTCCGCAATGAGCATGCGTTCTTATCTCGACTTCGAAAAACCCGTTGCCGATCTGGAAGCCAAGGTCGAAGAATTGCGTGCTCTGGCGACAGAGGATTCAGTCGGGATCGGTGAGGAATTGGTCCGCCTTGAAGCGAAAGCCGCCAAGGCTCTGACCGACCTCTATGCGTCGCTGACGCCCTGGCAGAAGACGCAGGTCGCGCGCCATCAGCAGCGCCCGCATTTCATCCATTATGTCGCCGGCATGATCGAGGATTTCACGCCTCTCGCCGGTGACCGCAAGTTCGCCGAGGACGAGGCCCTGATCGCGGGTTTCGGCCGGTTCCGGGGCCGCTCCGTCTGTGTGATGGGCCAGGAAAAGGGCTCAGACACCGACGGGCGCATCCGGCATAATTTCGGCATGACCCGGCCCGAGGGTTACCGCAAGGCCGTTCGCCTGATGGAGATGGCCGATCGTTTCGACCTGCCGGTCATTTCCCTCGTGGATACGGCCGGCGCCTTTCCCGGTATCGACGCCGAGGAACGCGGACAGGCGGAAGCCATCGCGCGCTCGACCGATGCGTGCCTGCAACTGGGCGTGCCCAATGTCGCCGTCGTCGTGGGCGAGGGCGGTTCGGGTGGCGCGGTCGCCATCGCTACCGCCAACCGGGTGCTGATGCTCGAGCATTCGATCTATACGGTGGCGTCGCCCGAGGCATCCGCCTCGATTCTCTGGCGTGATAGCGGCCGGCGGCAGGATGCCGCGACCAATATGAAGATCACCGCGCAAGATTTGCTGCGCTTTGGCATCATCGACGGCATTATCCCCGAGCCCGCCGGCGGCGCACACCGCGATCCCGACACCATGATCGCCCGCACGGGCGATGCCATCGAAAAGGCTCTCGCCGCTTTCGAGGGGATGAGCAAGGACGAGGTGCGCACCGCGCGCGCCGACAAGTTCCTGGCGATCGGCCGCAAGCTCTAAGTTGGCCGCTCGGCTTTTTCGGGTGCAAGGGCACTTGGTTAAGTGTTCCTTCACCATGTCGTAATTTATGCTCGCCACATGGTAACCAAGGTGTAAGAATATCGCTCTAGGGCTTGAGGGTGAGGTTTGCGTTCGCGGGCCTTTCTGTCCACTTTTCAACGGGTCCAGACAGCGCATGACGTCTTTCAGCCAGAAGCTCGGACAGTTCGGCGCGCCCCTCGGGCGGGCGGCACTGATCGCTCTCACCGCCGGCACGCTCTCCGCCTGTCAGGACACTGGCACCAACGGGAAGGCCTTCCGCCCGATCCCTGCTGAAACGCTCGCGTTGATGGAGCAGAAGGGCACGACGCGCCAGGCGCCGATCCTCATCCGCGCCTACAAGAAAGAAGCCGAGCTCGAAATCTGGAAGTTGAAGTCGGATGGGCAGTACACGCTGCTCAAGTCCTTCCCGATGTGCCGCTGGTCCGGCCAGCTCGGCCCCAAGCGCCAGGAAGGCGACCGCCAGGTTCCCGAGGGCTTCTATACGATCACGCCGGGTCAGATGAACCCGAACTCCAATTATTACCTGTCGTTCAACGTCGGCTATCCCAATGCGCTCGACCGTGCGCAGGGCTATACCGGCGGCTCGATCATGGTGCATGGCGCCTGTTCGTCGGCGGGCTGTTTCTCCATGACCGATGAGCAGATCGCGGAAATCTACGCGATCGCGCGCGATGCGTTCGCGGGCGGACAGCGGTCGATCCAGATGCAGTCGCTGCCGTTTCGTATGACGCCCGAAAACATCGCCAAGCATCGGCTCGACCCGAATATGGCGTTCTGGAAACAGCTCAAGGAAGGCAGCGACCGTTTCGAAGTCACCAAGCGCGAGCCGGTCGTGAATTATTGCGGCCGCCACTATGTGTTCGACGCGGCCTCGGCGCTGCCCGGCCAGGGGCTCGAGGCGTCCGATGCCTG
>JAQGKN010000361.1 GCA_028290085.1 Hyphomicrobiales bacterium | reverse complement strand
AGGGCTGAAATCATGAAGGTCTCGACGAAAGGGATCTTGGCGTTGAGATCGGAGGCGAGCTTCAGCAGGCGCACACGCTCGATGGTGTCGATCTTGTTGAGGACCAGAACCTTGGGCGCGCGCAATTGCGGCAGCTTCTTCAGGATCGCCTCGACCTCCTCATCGCAGCCCTTGCGGGCATCGACGAGCAGCGCCACGACATCGGCATCGCCCGCGCCGCCCCAGGCAGAGGTCACCATCGCCCGGTCGAGACGGCGCTTGGGTGCGAATATGCCCGGCGTGTCGACGAAAATGATCTGCGAATTGCCTTCGATGGCGATGCCGCGCACGAGGCTGCGTGTCGTCTGCACCTTGCGCGACACGATCGTCACCTTGGTGCCGACCAGCGCGTTCATCAGTGTCGACTTGCCCGCATTCGGCGCCCCGATAAGGGCGACGAAGCCGCAGCGTGTGTCTGTTGTCTCGGTCATCACTTTGCTTGTGCCTTTTCCCGGTCGGCCCAGACGCCTTCGCGGATCATGAATGCCTCCGCCGCAGCCTGCTCGGCGATGCGCTTCGAGTGTCCGCTGGCTTCCGCCGGCTCGAACCCATCGATCTCGACTCCGATCACGAAGACCGGAGCATGCGCGGGCCCCGAGCGAGAGACCTCGCGGTAGAGCGGCGTCGGTCTGCCGCGTGCCTGCGCCCATTCCTGCAGCGCAGTCTTGGCGTCCCGCAGGGGACGCTTGGGGGCATTCATCCGTGCAGTCCAGGCCCGGACCACCACGTCGCGCGCAACCTCGAAACCGGCATCGAGATAAACCGCACCGATGATGGCTTCGCAGACGTCACCCAGAATGGCCGTCTTGCGGCGCCCACCCGTCTGCGCCTCGCCCTCGCCAAGACGAAGATGCACGCCGACGCCCCAATCGATGGCGACTTCGGCGCAGCTCTCCTTGCGAACGAGATCGGCGAGACGGCGGGATAATTCGCCTTCTGCCGCGTCGGGGAAAGCCGTGCACAACATATCACAAACCGCGAGCCCCAGCACGCGGTCGCCGAGAAACTCGAGCCGCTGGTAGGTCTCGCTGCGCGCTGTATCGGCGGGCACCGCGCTGACATGGGTCAGCGCGCGGCGCAGAAGTTCCGGATCGGCGAAATTGTGGCCGATCGCGCCCTCTAGGTCGCAGATCGGCGGCTTCGGGGGCCGCGCCAACTCAGCGCACCGGCGTGAAGAGGCGGTCCCAACGGATGATCCAGGGCCAGCGCCAGAACTGCCAGGCCGACTCACCCTCGTCCACCGAGAAGAAGATCACTTCGGCGCGTCCCACGAAATTCTCGAAGGGCACGAAGCCGACGCCGCCTTCGTCAGGCGAGACGCGCGAATCCGTCGAGTTGTCTCGGTTGTCACCCATCATGAAGTAATTGCCCGCGGGCACTTCGAACACTTTGGTGTTGTCGTAATAGCCGGTGTCGCCGTCGCGCTCGATGATGCGGTGGGCCACGCCACCCGGCAGGGTCTCGCGGTAGGTGGGAACATCGACGTCGCGACCGAAGGCGTCGCGCGTGCGAACCTTTTCAATGGCTTCGCGCTGGACCATCTGGCCATTGATGTAGAGGCGGCCATCGATCATCTGCACGCGGTCACCCGGCAGGCCGATCACGCGCTTGATGTAGTCGGTCTGCCCGTCTCGCGGCAGCTTGAACACGGCGATATCGCCACGCTTGGGATCGGAGGCGAGAATGCGTCCCGAGAACACAGGCGGGCTGAAGGGGATCGAGAATTTCGAATAGCCGTAGGAATATTTGGAAACGAAGAGATAGTCGCCGATGAGGAGTGTCGGGATCAGCGATCCCGAGGGGATGTTGAACGGCTGGAACAACACTGTGCGGACCACGAGCGCAATGAGCAGCGCCTGAACGATCACCTTGATCGTCTCGACGAGGCTGCCTTCTTCCGCACGCTTGCGGGACTTGGCGTTCTTACTGTCCAACCCGACGGGCTCGGTCATAGGGACTCTCATGAATGGGCTGCTCACGGCAGCTGATCGGACGGCGACACGCACGCCCAGGACATTCCGGCCGAGCCTTCGCGCGGCCTTACACTGCGCACCTATAGCGAGTGCGCCTTGCCGCGCCAAGAGCGCCGGCGACGCGGGACACGATCAACCCTTCGGGATCGGCCGCGCCTCAATCAGCACATGGGCCATGGCTGTCGGGAATTCATCGGTGATGGTGAGGTGGATCACGGCCTCGTGCCCCGCAGGCGTCAGCTCTGCCAGACGGACAGCCGCGCCGCCGGTCAATTGAATGGTCGGCCGGCCCGAGGGCAGGTTTACGACGCCCATGTCGCGCCAGAACACGCCGTCGCTCATGCCGGTGCCCAGAGCTTTGGCGCAGGCCTCTTTGGCGGCGAAGCGCTTGGCGTAGGAGGCCGCACGCTGTGCCCTGCCCTCGGATTTCGCCTGTTCTATGGGCGTGAAGCAGCGGGCGAGGAACCGGGGGCCGAATCGCTCGAGCGTTTCCTCGACGCGGCGGATGTCGCAGAGATCGGAACCCATGCCGAGAATCATCTCAGGCCTCCGCGCGTCCGGCGTCCATGGCGGCTCGCATGGTCGCAATGGCCTGCGGCAGCCCCACGAACAGCGCCTCGCCCATGAGGAAATGGCCGATGTTCAGCTCGACGATCTGCGGCAGCGCTGCGATCCGCCGTGCCGTGACATAGTCCAGCCCATGGCCGGCATGGCACTCGATACCGAGCCTTGCCGCCTGTGCCGCAGCCAGGCGAATCCGCGAAAACTCGTGCTCGGCCTTGTCGGTTGCGCCGCTCATGGCGGCGTCGCACCAGGCTCCGGTGTGAAGCTCGACCACGGGGGAGCCAATGGATTTTGCAGCCTCCAGCGCCGCGCTCGAGGGCTCGATGAAAAGCGAGACGCGGATGCCCGCGGCCTTCAGAGCGGAGGTCGCGGCCTTCACATGATCGTGGCCGCCGATCACGTCGAGCCCCCCTTCCGTGGTCCGCTCGCTCCGCTTTTCGGGCACGAGGCAGGCTGCGTGGGGATTGGTGTCGAGGGCGATCCCGATCATCTCGTCCGTCACCGCCATTTCGAAGTTGAGCGGCTTGGAAATGGCTTTCATCAGCCGCGCGATATCTTCGTCACGAATGTGGCGGCGGTCCTCGCGCAAATGCGCGGTGATGCCGTCTGCACCGGCCGCGATTGCGCTCAGCGCACCACGCACCGGATCGGGCAGATCGCCGCCGCGCGCATTCCGGACGGTGGCGATGTGGTCGATATTGACGCCGAGACGGAGACGGGGCACGGACATGGGCTTTTTGCTCCTCAGGCCTTCAGGCTCCGGCTACCCGGCTTTATAGCCGGCATGGCGGCGAGTTCCGGCGGCAGAGCGTCGGGTGAATAGGAGGGAATGTCCATGGTGGCCAAGGCGACGATCGGCACGCCGACGTCGGCCTTGCCGCCCGAGCGGTCGATCAGGCAGGCGGACGCGACAATCTGGGCCCCATCCGTCAAGTGTTCGCCAAGCGCTTCCAGCGTCTCGCGCACCGAAAGGCCCGTCGTGATGATGTCCTCGACGGTGAGCACGCGCGCACCCGGCCCGATCTCGAAGCCGCGACGCAGGGCAAACTTACCGTTTTCGCGCTCGACGAAGATGGCCTTGGCACCAAGGTGCCGTGCCGTTTCATAGCCGGGCACGATGCCACCGACCGCGGGCGAGACGACCACGTCGATCTTGCCGAATTGCGCCTCGACCTTTTCAGCCAGCGCCTTGCAGAGCCGCTCAGTGCGCTTGGGATCCTGGAAGACGAACATCTTCTGAAGGAAGACAGGGCTGCGCAGCCCCGATGTCAGGATGAAGTGGCCCTGCAGGAGCGCGCCAGCCTGCCTGAATTCGTCGAGAACTTCGTCCTGCGTCATATCCCTGCCTCGCTTGATCTGCGGCTGGTTTAAAGCCGCGCGGCGTCAGGCACAAGCGCCGGCCGTGCCGCCGATCAATCCTGCGGGATGGAGCCGAGCAGACGGGCGTATTCTTTTTCAGGGATACCGTACGAGCCAGCGGACAGAGTCTCGAGCGTGCTGCGATCTCTCAATGTGACGATACCGCGCGTCACCTTGACGGCGTGAAGTCCCTCCAGCATATGAAGTGCCGATGTCACCCCTGCCCTGCGAACGGACAGCATTCTGGCCAGACGTTCATGCACGAACGGCAGATCATGGCCCTCCGTGCGGTCGAAAAGCATCAGCAACAGGCGAGAGAGGCGTTCTTCGAGCGAGAAGCTGCCATGCGCGAGAGCCGTGAATGAAATTTGTATCGTCATGGCCTGCTGATAGCGGACCATCAAACGCAGCGCGTCCAACCGGCCTTCAATCCAATTCGCATAGTCACCAGCACGCACCGCGAGAGCCGAGCCGCCGACCTGCACTAAAACGTGGAGGGGAGATGTGTCGCCCGGGTCCTGGACATGATCGGTCACGCCTTCAGGGCCGATCAAGCCGACCTCAATCGCCTCTGAGCCCGGCGCAATCGCCTCTACCGAACAGATCCCCTCTTCTATGAAATGGACGTATTCGACGACCCTTCCCGGCAGGCTCAGATCCTGTTTGGGGCTCAGGGTCACCGGTTTCAGGAAGGGCTCCAGCGCGTTGAAATCTTCAGCTTTCAGCCTTTTCAAGATTCCATTTTTGGTGCCAGGGCGGGCCATCGTTTAACTCCGGGGCTGAGGGTCAGACGAGCGCAGTGCGAAGAGCGACGAAAGGTTAGACGCCCTTCGACGCCGTTCGAACCTCACGCTCCATGCGCGGATACTGGCAAATGCCCACTTAAATCGACGCATCATGGCCAAGCCTAAGTAAAAGCTGTGCTTCTTTTAGCACGGCCATCTTAAATGATGGCGACGCGATGGCCAAACCACGGCGATTGATACATAAAAAGGTACATTCGTTTCGAAAAGAGATTCCGATGTTTCGCAACATGCTCTCCTCCGCCGTTGTTCTGCTCGCGACGGGCGGCGCATTTGCAGCCGATCTTCCGGCCCGCGTCGCTGCCCCGGCGCCTTATCTGGCCGCGCCCATCTTCACATGGACCGGCTTTTATGTCGGCCTGAATGCGGGTGCCGCCTTCAACTCGAACAACAACGCCAGCGTGACGACATTTGGCCCCCTCAGCCCCACCTTTAATCCCGTGTATGTGAGCGGCAACTCGGGCAGCGACACCAATTTCACCGGCGGCGCTCAGATTGGTTATAACTTCCAAGTGGGCAGCTTCGTGTTCGGCGGCGAGGCCGACATCAATTACCTGCACCGCAATCGCGGCGGCAGCGCGCTGTTCCCGGCGCCCATCAACTACTCCGCAGGCTACGACAACCAGACCGACTTTGCGCTATCGAACAGCGGTAGCGCCAACTGGTTCGGAACGGTTCGCGCGCGCGTCGGCTACGCCTTTGACCGCGCGCTCATCTATGCAACCGGCGGCCTGGCCTTCGGCGGCAAGCGCGGCTTCAACGTCAACCAGCGCGATTCCTTCGAAACGACTGAGCTCGTGAACTTCGGGCCGAGCGGCCAATTCGTGAGCAACCCCATCCGCCAGCTGCCGTCCTCCTCGGATCGCCAGACCGTCGGCTGGGCGCTGGGTGCGGGTGTGGAATACGCATTGACCAACAACTGGTCTGTCAAGGCTGAATACATGCACATCGATCTTGGTCGCAGCACGGATATGGCCAGCACGTTGCAGTCTGCTCCGAACACCACTGTGGGTGCTCTCGCTGGAGCGACCATGTCGGCTGGCAACGGCCTTCGGGTGCACACCGACAATCGCTTCGACATCGTGCGCGCCGGTGTGAACTACCGCTTCTAAAAGGCTTGCTCGACGGGCATGCTCGCGTGCCCGTCGACCCTTATTTCTTGAGAGCGATGTCTCTCACCTCAGTGCGTGATGCCCTGAGTCTGCTGGCCACCGATAAAACCGCCGTCACCGCGTGCACCGTTGCCGAAATCTCCGCCGCGGTAGCGAGGAGCGGCATAGACGTTGCCCCGGCGATAGCGATTGGGCCGCGCATAACGCCTCTTGTACTGGCGGACTTCCACGACCTGAGCCTCTGAAGAGACAAAGGGCGAAGATCCCGCAGTGAAGAGCGGATCCATCGCCAAAGGTGCGGCGGAAACAACTGTGGTGAGCGAAAGGCCGCCAAGTACGACAGCGGCCAACGCCCCCAGCATCAAAGATTTGCGCATAGAATTCTTCCCCCAACGTCGCGGCCCAGCGATGAGACCTGAAAACTTAACGCCTAGCTGAAGCGTCGGTTCCAGCGCAGCCTGCGTTGCTTTCCGTGCCGTGAGCGGGCGTTGACATCAGTCCTACCGCCGCAAGGCCAGCGGCGAAAACGATGGCGCGGGTTGCCACCGGGTTCAGCGTCGTCATTCCTCCGCGGATCGTCGCTCGCCTCTGGTTGCTGCGTGTGCGTGAGAAGCTCCCGACCCGGCATGGATTCCGATTGTCTGCGAATTTGATTGGCCGACTTGCCGCTTTAAAAAACGAAAAGCGGCGAGATGCCGCCGCCTTTCGCTTGTCTGCCGGGAGTAACCCCCCGTGCGGTATGTTCAGGCGGCTCGGCCCAGATGCGTCTGGAGATCGACGCCGATGGCGCCCGCTGCCCCGCCATTCACCGCGTCCGTGTCGTTGAAGACATAGCCCTGGGAGATCAGACGCGACGTAAATTGCTTGTTGTAGAAGAAGGCGAAAACGAGCTGCCAGATGCCGAACGTGAGCATCGTGAAAAGGAAATGAAGCGCTGCGATGCCGAGTTCGCCGCGAATGAGCGGGACCAGCCAGCCGAAGAACAGATAGGTCCAGGAGAACCCGTAAAAGCCCTTCTTGAATTGCCCCGTGACGGGATTCTTCATCATTACTTTTTGTGCCATTGTCGCCCCGTTTCGTTGTGGTTCAGGACGCGCCCCCCGCGCCCTGAACCACACTAAGCTACAACTAAGCCATTGGCCAGAGAGCCAGACTATTGCGCAGCCGCCGCCTCGCGATGGTAGGCTTGCACGATCTCGACTTCGTCGCGCTCGCCCATGACCACGCCGACGCGCTGGTGCAGCGCGGTGGGCTGGATATCCATG
>JAQGKN010000679.1 GCA_028290085.1 Hyphomicrobiales bacterium | reverse complement strand
CCCGCCGCCGCCCCCGCGGCGACGGCCTCCAGATCCGACCTGCGCTTTCGTCGAGGTCTCGTCAGCAAGACCCTGTTTAATGTCGGCGTCCGAGACACGGCATACGGCCTTCTTGTCGAACCGGGCGAAGAAGGGACTCGGTTGAGCGATGAAATCCTGACGGGATATTTTTCCCTTTCCAGCGACGTCGAAATAATCAAAATCAGCTTTGGCGAAGACCTTGCTTGCGCGCTTTATAACGTCGAAATCCTTGACGTCGATGAATCCTCTTCGCTTGCCGTCAGCCAGGTTGTACATCCGCGCCAGATATCGCTTCCACTCGTCGCAGGTATATACGCCATCTTTTGCGCCACCCCACTCCCTGGCTGTAGAAAGGACGGCATCGCCCGCGTAGTCCGAAGGGCCAATTTCTGGGCCAAGAGATTGCGCCCAAGCTGGGCTAAGGAACGGAGTGCACTGAGCTACAAGAACCATTGCAGCCAGGCAGGTGCGTTTTCCATTCTTCATAGATCCTGAACTCCACCCAATTGATCATATTGATGAGGGCACTCACGATAGGCGTTTTGGGATGCAGCATTACTAGTTGATCGCGGCGATCTCAACGAAGAGCTGTAGCGTGCCGACGAAAAGTCCACTCCGCGACGTCGGAGTACCACGCGTCTGTTCGCGCCCCCAAATTGACCAGTACGCCAGCAAAGTGCGGGCAACAAAAGGGAGGTGGCAAACCGAGCCCTTTCATCAGCAAAGGAGTGTCCCTTGTGCGCGAACTCTCCGAACGTGAGACGTTCTGCAGCTGACGCCACCATAACCTGGAGCAACAGCAACAAAGCGCTGGGTCCAGTGCCGATGATTTGCCTGCGTACCATTAAGGGCTCCTGAAGCGACGCCCGCAATTCGCCCCGCACTGTGGCACAAGTGAGGCGTCGGGGTCCGGCACCGGGTGCGCACAGTGAGGAGCCGGTACGCCATCTCCGCGAAGAAACGGCCATGTGCACCCGCACTCGTCTACGATCGTTCGGCGGTGAATTATGGCTTTTTGGCCGGATAGAGGACAGCGCGAGGCCCGAGAAAAGACCCCCTACATAGGCGTCATTTTACAGCTTTAATCGAAATCCCACCCCAACGTTTCACAGCCTCTAAGCCCGCTCCAACGCGCGGTGAATTTGGGCGGGGCCGGAATATAAACTCCGGAAACTTCTTTATGACACGGCCAAATGCGTCCAATCCCTGAGCACTCGCGCCGTTTCTGAAGCTCGTCCCGGTGTCACAGATTCTCTACGGCACGGATTTTCTATTTTGAAGCCCGCCGGAAAACGCAAAACGGCCGCAAGAAATGGACGTCAGTGTGTCCGAGCTTCGCGCGATTGACTTTGATGACGCCGTAACGGGCGGCCGGTTCGCGGATTGACGCGCGGTACGTCTCTGTCCGCGCGTCGGCATCACACGGGCACTGAGGCGGCACCACGCAATCTCAAAAGCGGTGGTGTGTCGCGTCTTCCTTATCGTCCATTTCTAATTTGATTTACGTGTCGTGCACACTCTCTGATCATCCCCCGAAGCCTGCCTTGCGGAGTTCCTCAATAGCTCGCTCTTGTATCCCGACTGGTGCATCCAACGCCAATCCCAACAGGCTCACGATCTTCTCGGGCGCCAGATATTGCAGGTCGAGTCCAAGCTTCTCGGCTTCGGCGCGCACTTCCGTGTCTCGCATCGTGAGCTCAAACGCGGTTCTAAGTGCCTGTAACCTGTCTTCAGGAACACCCGGAGGCACACCGAAGGGACGATTGTAGACCTGGGTGCTCAGGATAACGTTGAGTACGTCTTTTTTCTCCCCCGCCGGAAGCGAATCCATAAGGAATGGAACCCCCAGCTTTTGCAACTCGGGTTGTGGTTGGATTGCGATGTCGACAGCGACCTTCGCGACCCCTCTGCTCAGCATGTCCTGTGCATTGACACGTGCACCGTCCCACGACCAGCCGCACAATCCATTAACCTCGCCGCTCTCCATCGCAATCAGCACATTAGACGTAGAAACATAGCCCTGAACGATCTTAAAATGCGTACCGGCAAGACTGTTCAAAATAGATGGGATCAGACTGGGGGATCCAAAGGTGGCGCCGATCAGAACCTCCTGCGAGAGAAGATCATTGACCCCCAGGTTACGAGCGCCTCCGGAAAATGCGCAGATTGTCGACGCGATACTCATATTGCCGATCCAACCGAACTTACGAACATCGAATTTCACGCTTGGCATCTTGGCCAATTGATTCAAAGTAATCGTATTTTGAAAACTGCCTATCGTGAGCCCGTCGGCAGGAGCGATTGAATAAATGTAATTGGCCGCTGCGATTCCACCTGCGCCGGGCATATTCTTGACGACGACTGACGGGCTCCCCGGTATATGCTTGCCTAGGTAGCGGGCCAAAAATCGACTGTAAAGATCATAGCCCCCGCCGACGCCCGACGGTACAATCAAAGCAATCTGCTTGCCACGATAAAAGTCTTCGACGGGCCCCGCAGTCCCCGACGACACAAACAGGAACGAAGTCATAATTGCAGTAAGCCACGAAGTGACAGCACTTTTCATACGGCACCTATTCGGTTTCCAATCGGGAATACGAGACCGCATTCTCGGGTCACGCCGGAGCGTTTTGCTTCTGGGTCGATCACGTTCTACGCAAGCCCGGCCAAGCGGCGTAGCCTGAAACGGCAAACACAGACCGGTCACCCTCTCTATGAAGCGAGGTGACGTGTCAGACCATAATGGCCTCGCCGCTGAATGCCCTCTTTTTTCAAATAGTCGTTCATTGAAGGCGACAAGTTCCGGCGAACCCTGAAACGGCGAGGTCGAATCCAGTACGAGCTTTTTCACGCAAACGCTCCGCATGTCTTGTTTTTTTGTGGAACTGAGCGTCGTTCTTAGACCATCGCCAAGGCCGTTCTACAATTGGATCAATGATATCGGCAATCCTAAATTTTAGGCGGAACGCCGAAGTTTGTGGCTCAGCCGTGAACAGAAAAAGGTTCTTGCCGCCTCACGAAAAGGCGCGGGGCCGACAAGGGCTATAGCAGCGCTGCTGTCCGCCCATCGAGGCAAGCTGGGATCATGCCCAGTCCCGTGCCAAT
>JAQGKN010000317.1 GCA_028290085.1 Hyphomicrobiales bacterium | reverse complement strand
GATCCTTGGCGCGACGCAGGTTCTCGATGTAGTCGGCGAATTCGCGTTCGGCGGCTTCGAGCTTGCGATGCTCTTCCTCGAGGCGGGCGAGTTCGGCGCTGCGCCAATCGTCGAAAGCGCTGTTGCCGGTCGCGCGTCCGCCGGCGAAGCCGAAGCCCCGGAAGGGCGCTGCGCCACCATTGCCGCGCCGCCAGCTCTGCCCAAAGGAACAGCCCCGGCTTTCGGCGTAAGACCAGCCCTGTCGCATGGCTGTGGCCATGTCACCCTGATAGCCGGTGCTGCGCTGCCAGATCTTGAAGCCGAGGATGGCGAGGCCGATGGGCCAGAACACCATGAAGCCGAGGACCATGGCTGCGATTTCGAGCGGACGCCACGCGCCGGTGCGGCAAGACCCGCGTCCGCGCCGACCACCATTCCAGCCCTCAGGCGCCTCTTCGCGCTGGGATTGCGTATAAGTCATGCCACCTCTCCATCTCTCAAGCGGTGAGCGGCAACCGGCCACTCGATGTAAATGTAACATACATTAACATCGGAGCGGTGGGCGCGGCTGTCAAGAGAGACGTCGGGAATTTCAGCGCTGGCCGTGGCCCATGCGGATGGCTGTCGAGACGAGCCCATCGACGCCGCCATTGAGGATGGCCGCTGGGTCGCAGCCGGGGTTGCGCGGGTCGAGGTGGCCGCCGGCAGCCAGCATCGCGACGCCGTGGGACAGCGCCCAGATCTCAAAGGCGAGTCTTTTGGCGCCATCCTCGGACCCGCCTGCTTCTTTCAGAACGGCGGCCGCAGCCTGCCGCAATATAGCGAGTGCCTTGTCGGCGGCAGCGCCCGATTCTGGCGCGGCGAGCACGCTGACATTCTCGAACATGGCCGCGTAGAGGCCGGGCTCCTCACGGGCGAAGGTGAGATAGGCCGTCCCCATACGGGCCAGCGCTTCGAAGGCCCGGGGCTGACCACCCTTCCAAGCGGTGGACAGGCGCTGGCCGAAGCTGTCAAAACCCTGACGTGCCAGTTCTGCCATCAGGGCATTGCGGTCCACGAAGTGGCGATAGGGGGCCGCGGCTGTCACGCCGACGCGCTTGGCGGCTTCGGCAAGTGTGAACCCGGCGGCGCCGCGTTCTGCAAGCAGAGATCGCGCAGCCTCGACCAACGCATCCTTGAGGCGCCCGTGATGGTAGCCGCGGCGGGCAGCGCCGAGGAAGCTGCTGGCGGGGAAGGGCTCGTTCTTGTCCATGCTCGCTTTTGCCACAAAGGGATCGACGCCACCTTAATGCGGGGCGCGACCCGTGGCGAGGGCGGCGCGTCAAGGTGGGTTGGAGGCCATCCACCGAATATCTAACGCTTGACCGCTTACAGTTTTACAGGCGACCTCCTATATCTTCACAGCCGGGAGAATGAAGCCCGCACTATTCGGAGGTCTCGACTCATGAATTTCCGTTTCATCCCGACCAAAAAGCTGGCCGTGATAACGGTTGCGCTCGCGCTGGCTTTTGCACCGGCTGTGGCCGAGGCCCGTGTGGGCGGCGGCGGCAGCTCCGGCAGCCGTGGCGCACGCACCTTTTCCGCGCCGCCCTCGACTTCGACAGCGCCGCGCACAGCAGCGCCCATCGAGCGCTCGATGACGCCCCAGACCCAGCCGGGTATGGGCCAATCCGGGCTCGGTCAGTCCGCTGCCGGACAGGCGCGTCCGGGCTTCTTCGGGTCGTCGCTGGGCCGCGGCCTGATGGCTGGCCTCGTCGGCGCTGGCATCTTCGGCCTTCTGTCGGGCTCCGGCATGTTCGGGGGACTGGGCTCCATGTCCTCGTTCCTCGGGCTCATCATCCAGCTCGGCCTGCTCTATCTGGTCGTGCGCTTTGCCATGAACTGGTTCGCGCGTCGGCAGCAGCCGGGTATGGCGGGCGGGGCTCCTGGTATGGGCGCCGCGCGTAGCAGCCTCGGTGGAATGTTCGGCGGTGGCGCAGCTTCGACTGGTGCCAGCCCGGGCTATGGAGGCGGTGGCATGGGCGGAGCCGCTCCCCAGTCCGATCTTGCGATCTCGCCGGAAGATTTTTCGGCCTTCGAGCGCAAGCTCGGTGAGATCCAGAGCGCCTATGGTGAGGAAAACCTGGATCGTCTGCGCCGCAGCGTGACCCCGGAAATGGCCTCGTACTTTGCCGAGGGCATCGCCGAGAACGCACGCCACGGCCACATCAACAAGGTCTCCGGCGCCAAGCTCCTGCAGGGCGATCTGTCGGAAGCGTGGCGCGAGGGCAATGCTGACTTCGCGACGGTGGCAATGCGCTTCTCCATCGTGGACACGATGGTCGACCGCGTGACCGGCGCCTATGTGTCGGGCGATCGCTCGGCACCTTCGGAAGTGACGGAAATCTGGACGTTTACGCGCCCCAGCGGCACGTCGGTGGAAGATTGGAAGCTCTCGGCGATCCAGCAGACGGCCTGATCTTTTTACCGCTGATATCGGACCGGCCCCTGCAATGCGGGGGCCGATTTTTTTATGTGCTAGTGCCCGTTCTGAAGGGCTTTCTGCTGGGCGGCGTGGGCAACAACTGCGTCGGCAGGTCGGCCCACCACCTCGGCGAGGTGATCGAAGCGCGCATTGTAGCCGCCGACGCCCGCCGTCGCGGAGCGCAGCTCTATGATGAGATCGCTCATCTCGGCCTCAGGAATCAGCGCCTTCAGAACATCCCAGCCTTCCCAACCCTCGCGCGGTTCATAGCCGAGGATCTGGCCGCGCCGCGCCGAGACAATGCCCGATGTCCGCGACAGCGCTTCGCTGGGCACCCACACGTCCACCGACAGCACGGGTTCGAGCAGCACGGGGCGCGCCTTGGGCAGGGCCTCCGCGATGCCGAGTTTGGCGGCGGTGCGGAAGGCCATGTCGGAGGAATCCACCGAGTGGTAGGAGCCGTCGGTCAATGTGACGGACACGTCCACGACGGGAAAGCCGAGTGGCCCGCGCTGCATTCCATCGCGGCATCCGGCTTCGACCGAGGAGAAATACTGGCGTGGCACCGTGCCGCCGTGCACAGCTTCGATGAACTGGAAGCCTTCGCCACGCTCGCGCGGCGCCACCTCCAGCACCACATCGCCATATTGCCCGTGGCCGCCCGACTGCTTCTTGTGACGCCCCCGAATGTGGATGGCGCCACGGATCGTCTCGCGATAGGCGACGCCGGGCTTGTGCGCGGTGACGAGAACCCCGAAGCGATCCGCCAGACGCTCCAGCCCGACGCGCAAGTGCATTTCGCCCTGACCCGACAGGCGCATTTCGCCGGAAGCGGGGTCCTGTGTGAAGACCAGCGATGGATCCTCTTCGGTCAGGCGCGTCAGGGCGGCGGTCATGCGAACCTCGTCCTTCCGGTCCTTGGCCACGAGAGCGAAGGCATGCACGGGCTCGGGCGGCGTAAGCACCGGGATGCTCGGCAGCGGCTCGCTGGTCGCAGTTTTGGCATCGCGGATCATGTCGCCCGTCATGGCGTGGTCGAGTCGCCCGAAGGCCAGTGTATCGCCTTCTTCCGCCTTGGCCTGTTTCGAGGCTGTCGCGCCCATCAAGCGCGAGAGGCCTGCGATGCGGTCTTCCTCGCCGCGCGGCGAGACAATGGTTTGCCCATCCGCGAAGGAACCGCGCAGCACACGGGCAACGGAGAGTTTGCCGCCATGAGCCGTGTGGATCGAACGAATGATCTGCGCGAGCGGCGGCCCCTCTGCCGGGATGCCAAGACGTTCGCGCGTGGTTTCGATGCTAGGCGCTTCGTGGCGCAGGGCTTTCATGAGGCGCGTGACGCCGTTGCCGCGCTCAGCCGCGCCGATCAGCACGGGCACGGCCAGACCCTCACGCAGCTCTCGCGCGAGATCGTCGAAAATCTGATCGCGGGGCGGCTCGATGTCGCCGATCAGGGTTTCCAGCAGCGCGTCGTCGTAATCGGCGAGGCGCTCGAGCATGGAATAACGGGCTTCTTTCTCGCGCTCTTTTTCCGTCTGCGGAAGCTCGATCACGGTCGAGGGCGCATGTTCGCGGTAGACGAAGGCGCGTTCCAGCGCCAGATCGATGAAGCCCGTCGCGATGCCGTCCTGCCAGATCGGGATCTGGCGGAGCAGCAGGCTGGCGCGCGAGGCCTGTTGCAGCAACTCGAGTGTTTCGCGGACGCCTTCTGTCGCGCCGTCGATCTTGTTGAGAAAGAGAAAGTGCGGAAGTTTCAGGTCTTCCAGATCGCGCAGGATGATCTGCAGCGCAGCGATCTTTCGCGGGTCGGCTTCACAGACGACGACGGCTGCATCGCACATCGGCAGCACGTTGCGCATGTCCTGCGCAAATTCGATTGAGCCGGGGCAATCGATGAAGGTGTAGTGGTCGCCGAGATATTCGGTGGAGGCGATATTCGCTTCCACGCTCATGGCATGGGCGCGAGCCTCGGCGCTGGAATCGCCGACGGTCGAGCCGTCTCGCACATTGCCTTGCCGGGCGAGCGCGCCCGTTCTGGCGAGGATGCTTTCCAGCAGGGTTGTCTTGCCGCTCTGGAAGGGGCCCACCAAAGCAATAAGGCGTGGCCCCGTTGCTCGTCTGCCGTTGGTGGTCGTGTTTTGGGATGCTGTGGCCATCGGAATAGCGCTCCCTCCATCGGAGCGCCGGGACCACCCACATAAACCGGCGCCCGGCGCCGTTGTTTACGAGATGGATCGTTTCAGGTCTCGGTTGTGTGCGCAAGCCGACAAACGTGCTGCGCCGCAGCGGAGATCAACCAAATTGTTCTGTGGACCTGTGGCCGAGCGATGACAGACAGCGCCCCGCCGGGGCTGTTAACGTTGTGATCGCTGACTGAATTGTCGGTCGACGGCAGGCCTTAGGGCCGGGGGGCTGCTCGACCGATGGGGCAAGCCCGGCCGAAAGGCCGGGCTTTTTCCGTTTTGGCTCTCTGCTTACCTGAGGCTGGCTGTGAAGCGCTGGATCTTGCTGCAGGCTTCTTCCAGCGTCTGCGTCGAGGCCGCATAGGAAATGCGGAAGTTCGGGCCGAGGCCGAAAGCCGAGCCGTGCACGACAGCGACGCCTTCCTGCATCAGCAACTCGCCGATGAAGTCCTCGTCCGTCAGGATCAGCTTGCCGTCCTGCGTCGTTTTACCGATGGCTTCCGCACAAGACGGATAGACGTAGAAGGCGCCTTCCGGCATGGGGCAGGTGATGTAACGTGCCTGGTTGAGCATGGAGACCACGAGGTCACGACGCTCCTGGAAGGCTTTCTTGAACACCGGCAGGTGATCCTGCGGACCATCGAGAGCTTCGAGCGCTGCCCATTGGGCAATGGAGCAGGAGCCCGACGTCTGCTGGCCCTGCAGCATGTCCATCGCCTTGACGAGGCTTTCCGGGCCCGCCGCATAGCCGATGCGCCAGCCGGTCATGGCATAGGCTTTCGACACGCCGTTCATGGTCAGTGTGCGGTCCGTCAGGTTGGGCTCGACCTGTGCCACGGTGGTGTAGACGAAATCGCCGTAGCAAAGGTGCTCGTACATGTCGTCGGTGAGCACCCAGACATGCGGGTGGCGCTTCAGCACTTCGCCGACAGCCTGCAGCTCGGCGCGCGTATAGGCTGCGCCCGACGGGTTCGACGGCGAGTTCAGCACCAGCCACTTGGTGCGCGGCGTGATCGCCTTCTCGAGATCGGCGGCCTGCAGCTTGAAGTTCTTCTCCATCGGGCAGGCCACGAACACGGGGTTGCCGCCGCACAGCAGCACCATGTCCGG
>JAQGKN010000291.1 GCA_028290085.1 Hyphomicrobiales bacterium | reverse complement strand
CATGGATTGCTCGAGAAGATTCGAGATTCGCTAGCACAGTCAGACGAGAGGCGCAGCGCCGTCGCGGCTGAGATTGACGCGCGCGCCTGAGGGCGGCTCAACGCAACGGAACAGACAAGTGATATCTCCCCAGAAGCACATTCGTTCGGTGGTTCGTGGCATCGGCTCTTATCTGCCGGCTCGCAGCGTCAGCAATGCCGATCTCGAAAAGATGGTCGACACGTCCGACGACTGGATCGTGCAGCGCACCGGTATTCGCAACCGCCACATCGCGGGCGAGGGCGAGACCACGTCCACGCTGGCGACAGCCGCCGCGCGCGCCGCACTCGACGACGCCGGCCTGACGGCGGCCGACATCGATCTCATCATCGTGGCGACCTCGACGCCGGACTATACGTTCCCGGCGACAGCGACGCAGGTGCAGGCGGCGATCGGCATGGCGCATGGCGCAGCCTTCGATCTGCAGGCCGTGTGCTCCGGCTTCGTCTTCGCGGTCGCGACAGCAGACAAGTTCCTGATCTCGGGCTCGCACAAGCGGGCGCTGGTGATCGGCGCCGAGACCTTCTCGCGTCTGCTCGACTGGAGTGACCGCACCACCTGTGTGCTGTTTGGCGATGGCGCGGGCGCCATCATTCTCGAGGCGCAGGAGGGCACGGGCGCGATTTCGGATCGCGGCGTGCTGACTTCGCATCTGCGCTCGGACGGACGCCACCGCGAGAAGCTCTTCGTGGACGGCGGTCCTTCGACGACGGGCACGGTCGGGCATTTGCGCATGGCTGGCCGCGACGTTTTCCGTCATGCGGTCGGCATGGTGGCCGATGTGATGAACGATGCTTTCAAGGCGACCGGGACAACTGCGGCCGATCTGGACTGGTTCGTGCCGCATCAGGCGAATCGCCGAATCATCGACGCATCCGCGGACAAGCTGGGTATTCCCCACGAAAAAATCGTCGTGACGGTGGATAAACACGGCAATACTTCGGCGGCTTCAATCCCCTTGGCACTTGCGACCGCCAAGGCTGACGGACGCATAAAGCCGGGACAACTGGTCATGATCGAAGCCATGGGCGGCGGTTTTACCTGGGGATCGGCACTTATCCGCTGGTAAACAAGGATTTTGCGGGCTGCTGTGCTTAACGAGCTATTAACGCTGGTGGCGTTCCGCTACGTCATCCGCGAGTGAATTTTTAAGCAGCCTCTTGTATCGGCCGAGCTTCAGGTTAGGATGATCCTGTTTTTAAACACGGATATTGCTATGACCAAAACTCATTTCGATACAAAGCAGAATGAAACTGTAACCCGTGCTCACCTGAGCGAGGCCGTCTACGGCCGCGTCGGTCTATCACGTGCCGATTCCGCTGAAATGGTCGAGACGGTGCTGGGCGAGATCTCGGACGCCATTGTTCGCGGTGAGATCGTTAAGCTTTCGTCCTTCGGATCTTTATGGTTCGCATGAAGGGCGAGCGTGTTGGCCGCAATCCCAAGACCGGAATTGAAGTGCCAATCACGCCTCGGCGGGTGATGGTTTTCAAACCTTCGAATATCCTGAAGGCGCGAATCAATGGCGGCGATGCCGCAAACCTCGTCGATTGAAACGGAGATCTCCGGCCATGAATGCACATGCTGATGCCTTCAGGACCATCAGCGAAGTGGCCGAGGATCTCGACCTCCCGCAACACGTGCTGCGGTTCTGGGAAACGCGTTTTACCCAGATCCGGCCGCTGAAGCGGGGCGGGGGGCGGCGATATTACCGCCCCGAGGACGTGGAACTGCTGCGCGCCATTCGCCACCTTCTCTACGGCGAGGGCTATACGATCCGCGGCGTGCAGCGCATCCTGAAGGAGCAGGGGATCAAGGCCGTCATCAGCCTGCGACCCGAGGGGGCGGCACTGAGTTCGCCGCGCCCCTCCTCTCCCCGCGACGAGGATGAAGATGACGGCGGAGACTTTGCCGAAGAAACCGAAGATTCGGCCGTGGTGACGCCGCAGGCGGCGGAGCGGCTTCAACGCGTGCTGAGTGAACTGGCGGAATGTGCCCGTATTCTCGAAGCCGCGCGAACCACCTGAGGAAATCGACGGGAAAAGCGGGCTTATCGGCGAAAAGGGCGGGTTGCCCGTTGCGTGGTCCCGCTGCCTTCTCTATAAGCCGTGACGTCGGAGTGTAGCGCAGCCCGGTTAGCGCACTTGTCTGGGGGACAAGGGGTCGTGGGTTCGAATCCCGCCACTCCGACCATTTCTTTTCAACGACTTAGGTCGTCTGCGTCGAGCCTGCCCGAAGCCGGAAAATCCCGGCGGGATGCGCTCCGCAACCCGGTAATTTCTCGAGCAATTCAGAAGCTGCGCTCGCGCAACTCGCCTGTGTCTTGCATGCGGTGAGCCGAGCTGTGCTCGCGCGACCTGTGTCCCAAATGGGCAAGTCTCGCCGGCGAGAAGCAGAAACAATCATACGGTCTGGATGAACCCGCGCGCCGGGCAAACCGATTAGGAGACCGTGATGAATCACGCGCGATTCGCTGTCGCTTCTCTTCGTCTGCACGGCTGCACCGCCTTGCTGGCCTCAGCGTTCCTCCTGCAAGCATCGAACGCTTACGCCCAGGTTCAAAAGCCAAACATCGTCATGATCGTTTCGGACGACTTCGGGTACGGAGATTCCGGCGTTTATGGCGGAGGCGAGGGACGCGGCATGCCGACGCCCAGTCTCGACCGCCTGGCTGCCGAAGGCATGACATTCATGTCCTTCTACGCGCAGGCGAGCTGCACGCCGGGCCGCGCCGCCATGCAGACGGGCCGCATTCCAAATCGAAGCGGTATGACGACGGTCGCCGTCCAGGGGCAGGGTGGCGGGCTTCCCGCAGCTGAGTGGACGCTTGGCTCTGTGCTGAAGCAGGCGGGCTACCAGACCTTCTTCACGGGCAAGTGGCATCTGGGTGAGGCCGATTACGCGCTGCCGAACGCGCAGGGCTACGACGAGATGCAATATGCCGGTCTTTATCACCTCAATGCCTACACTTATGCGGACCCCACGTGGTTCCCCGACATGGATCCGCAATTGCGCGCCATGTTCGCAAAGGTCACCAAGGGGGCGCTGTCGGGCAATGCGGGGCAGCCTCCGCACGAAGATTTCAAGATCGACGGCCAATATGTGAACATCCCCGCGCGGGGCGTGGTCGGCATTCCCTTCTATGACGAATATGTCGAGAAGGCCTCGATCGATTATCTCGACAGAGCCGCGAAGGCCGACAAGCCCTTCTTCATGAGCGTCAACTTCATGAAGGTGCACCAGCCCAACATGCCCGCACCGGAGTTCCAGCTCAAATCCTTGTCGAAGAGCAAATATGCGGATTCGGTCGTCGAGAACGACACGCGAATCGGCCGGATCCTCGACAAGATCCGGGCGCTCGGCCTCGACAAGAATACCTATGTCTTTTGGACCACGGACAATGGCGCCTGGCAGGACGTCTACCCAGACGCGGGCTACACGCCGTTCCGGGGCACCAAAGGCACCGTGCGCGAAGGCGGTAATCGCGTTCCCTCTCTGGCGTGGGGACCGGGAATCAAGCCGGGATCGCGCAATTCCGACATCGTGGGCGGCCTCGATTACATGGCGACCTTTGCCGCGCTGGCGGGCACGAATCTCCCCACGAATGATCGCGAGGGAAAGCCCATCGTCTTCGACAGCTACGACATGTCGCCGGTGCTCTATGGCCGAGGCAAGTCGGCGCGCAAATCCTGGTTCTACTTCACCGAGAACGAGCTATCCCCGGGCGCCGTTCGCGCGGGCAATTACAAGGCTGTCTTCAACCTGCGCGGTGACGACGGCGCCGCGACGGGCGGGCTCGCGGTCGAAAGCAACCTCGGCTGGAAGGGCGCGGAGAAGTATGTCGCCACCGTGCCGCAAGTCTTCGATCTCTGGCAAGATCCGCAGGAACGCTATGACATCTTCATGAACAACTACACCGAGCGCACCTGGATCATGGTGACGATGACCGACGAAATGAAAAAGCTCATGAGAACATATGTGGACTACCCGCCACGCAAGCTTCAGAGCGAGTCCTATTCGGGCCCGGTGACGCTCACCAATTACGAGCGCTTCCAGTGGGTGCGCGATTCGCTCGCCAAGGATGGCATCCCGCTGCCACTGCCGACGGGTAATTGAAGCACGCACCTGCGGGGCCGATAGGAGCTGCCCATGAAATGCGCGACGTCGCTACGCCTCATATGCATAGGCTTTTTGCTGTCGTTCAGTTTCATGGGCAGTGCCCACGCGCAAAACGTCGACCCGCTTCCCTCGTGGAACGAGGGCCACACGAAACAGTCGATCGTCGATTTCGTGAATGCGGTTACGAGCGAGGGCTCTTCCGAATTCATAGCGCCCTCGGAACGCATCGCGACCTTCGACAACGACGGCACCTTGTGGCCCGAGCAGCCGATGTATGTGCAACTGGCCTTCGCGCTGGATCGCGTGAAGGCGCTGTTGCCGCTTCATCCGGAATGGAAAGACAAGCAGCCCTTCAAGGCCGCGCTCAGCGGCGACATGAAGGCACTCTCCGAAATAGGGGAGCATGGAACGGTGGAGCTCGTCATGGCGACTCACTCCGGCATGACCACCGACGAGTTCGAAAACATCGTTCGTGAGTGGTTGGCGAGCGCACGCCATCCAAGGTTTCACCGGCCCTATACCGAGCTCGCGTATCAGCCCATGATCGAACTGCTGGCTTATCTGCGCGCGCATGGTTTCATGACCTACATCGTGTCGGGCGGCGGCGTGGAATTCATGCGACCCTGGACCGAGCGGGTTTACGGGGTGC